>JAYTTH010000184.1:0-1985 GCA_043745515.1 Pseudobdellovibrionaceae bacterium
CTCCAAGCGTTAGCATTTAAATTGTTTTCTGTGGCGCCAAATCCATAGTCACCCGTGGCAAGTCCTCCAAGTCTTGAAACATATTCCCACTCAGCTTCCGTCGGAAGTCGATAGTTTTTACCGAAGACATGCCCTGGAAATAGTTCGGACAGTTTGCTTTGAATAACTTTATTATTAGTTTTTGATAACTGATTCAAAGCCACAAGCCAGGCTTGAGTGATTTCGTCATGAGAAATGTTTTCAACGGGATTTTCATCCCCTTTAAAACTAGATGGATCTTCTTTTAACAAATTAAACTGGCGTGGCGAGTGTGTATTAATGAGGTCAACAACACCTTTCCACATTCTTTGAGTCGTATCCACCGACATAAAATCAAAACCCTTAGTCAATGTAACAGTTACTTTTTCTGTATCACCCATTCTAAAAGTTCCGGGTTCGATCCGCACAGAATCTATAATCGGCGTACCTTCAGGGTAAAGGGCCGTTTTTGTCGAATGACGCTCTTTGATTTTAAGCTTTTTAGATTTTACTTCACCGATCTTTTGTTCGACATAGTCAGCAATTTCATTTTTTCCTAAAAGCCTGAGCTCTTCAACGTCGTTGCGACCATATTTATTTTTTCGGTCGATAATAAAATCCGGGCTTGATATCAGATAATCAATCACGTTCTGCGCTTCATAATAAGAAGCTTCTAAAAGTAAAGAATGCCCGCTGATACTGACATCATTAATTTCAATAAGACTTAAGCTTAATAAATTTTCTATTTTTTTAGAATCGTTCTGTTTAAGAGCGTTTTCTTTTTCTTCAGATAATTTATTGAAAACTGTTTGCTTTCGATGATCTTTCGAATCTCCAAATGATTTTATTTTACCGATCACAAGATCTTTTATTTTGCTATCTAGACCTTTAAGGTTAAGATTTTGTAAAAAATTATCCGCACCTTCAGATAGTGCTAGTTCTATAACCGCTGAACTGATGACTTCTGTTGATAAGCCTTCCTTTTCCTTTTTAGCTAAATAATTCTGAAATTCATCTTTTGTTAGGACTTGACTCTTAATCAGCTCTGGCAAAATCGGTGATATCACTTTGATGTATTTTAAAATATCAGTTTCAAGTCTTGAATCTTTAAAAACGGTGAGCTTCTTATAGACCTGTTTTACAACTTGTGTAACCGTTGCTTCCGCCACTAAATCTTTAATCTTTTGGTTTGTGACCATCGAAGTTAAAATATTTTCAAATTTAGTCTGATCTTCTTGATTTTTCGACTGCATTAACTTTTCAAGTTCAGCTTCAATGCGATTGGCATTGAGTCTTCGCTTCAGTTTTTCAAAAATGCCTTTGTCTGAACTATCAAGATTAAATTTTCCGCTTTCAACCATATCGACGAGTTCAACTAAGCCTAAGTTAAGAGACTCTTGAATGACCCGCAGGGCTTTTTTATTTAAAAAGACGACATAACTACTATGCACCGTGAAATCCGCGCCTTCGCGCGCATTTGGATCAACATTAAATCGGATGGTTAAGCCTGTGCCACGAGCCCCTTGGCGGCCAGTCTGCGTGTAGAACCCATCTCCATACGCGGCAGCTTCACCTTGACTGCCATTTCTAGAAATCAAAACATTTGGCTCGCCAGTGTGCGATTTCGTAATAGACTCATAAGCTAAAAAAGAATTGGTCTCATGCGCGACGACCTGAATATTCAGATCTTTTGCTGTTTTTCCGGTTGGCTTAAAATGACCAGCTTTCAGTAGTCCTGATGTGTATTTCGGTAATTGTGCAACTTTTTTATCAGAAGTAATTTCAAAGCTTCTTAAAGGCTCTTTATTAAGCCAAAAGTTAGCGTCATTGGTGGTGTCTTTTAAATTCATCGACAGTAGTTTTTGACGAAGTCCCAGTTGATCTAACACATCCATTGCGCGCTCAATATTATTCGAGTGCATTACTAATTTTGAGGCGATCTCATTCATTCGGCGAAGAGCTGCTTG
>JAYTTH010000185.1:0-1985 GCA_043745515.1 Pseudobdellovibrionaceae bacterium
AAAAAGTAATTGAATCCAGCAGATATCTGATAATATAACTGCTGTCTAGATGAAAATTCCCGATTATATAAATCACCTCACTGCTTACAAACCAGGCAAGCCGCTCGAAGAGACTCAGCGCGAGTTTGGTTTGAATCAAGTTTTCAAACTAGCCAGTAACGAAAACCCGCTTGGGCCCAGTCCGTTGGTTAAAAAAGCGCTTGAATCTGCCATTAACAACCAGCATTTGTATCCAGATCCAAGCCAATATGACTTATTACAGTCAGGCTCAAAATTTTGGAGCCTTTCCACGACTTCCATTGCTTATGGCAATGGCACAGATGAAATAATTGATTTTTTAGTTCGTATTTTTTGCCGGTCGCACGAGCAAATTTTATTTCCACTTTATTCCTTCCAGGCCTACGAAGTAACGGCCGGGGCGTGCCAAGTTGAATGTCTCAAAGCGCCGCTCAAAAATGAGTGGTATTTTGATTTGGAAAAAACAGTTTCGCTTTACGAAAAAAACAAAGAAAAAATTAAAATTGTATTTATTGCGAATCCCAATAATCCGACGGGAACTTATTTAGATTCAAAAACAGTTAAGTCAGTTGTCGATTATTTTAAAACGCAACCTGATGTTTTGCTTATTTTTGACGAGGCCTATTTTGAATTTGCTCGGGCCATAGACTATGAATCGTCTTTAAAATGGCTTGGTTCAATGGATAATTTAGTTGTACTTAGGACATTTTCAAAAATTTTTGGAATGGCAGGGTTACGTTTGGGGGCGATGCTGGCCAATGCGTCGATTGTTCAGGCTTACAATAAGATGCGAAAACCATTTAATGTCAGTGGGTTAGCTCAGGCGGCGGGTGTCGCGGCGATGACGGATCATAGTTTTATCAAACAGACCCAACAGCTGACTTGGTCTGGACTGGATTACTATTATAAAGAGTTGGGTCGATTGAATATCAAATTTTTGCTATCCGAGGGAAACTTTGTTCTTTTAGATACAAAAACAGATGCAGACGTTATTTTTAATCAGCTATTACGTCGCGGAATTATTTTACGACCTGTGAAAAACTATGGTCTTCCTCAGCATTTGCGAATGAGCGTCGGTTTGGATATTGAAAATCGGGCGGCTATTCAGGCCTTAGAAACGGTGTTGAAACATGCTTAAAAAACAGATTATTGTGACGATTGATGGCCCGCGGCCAGCGGCAAATCTTCGGTCAGTCGTGAGATTGCCAAAAAGCACGCATGGGCATGGGTTTCAACAGGGGCTTTTTATCGTGGATTGGCTTTTGTAGCTTTGCAAAAAGAAATAGATTTGGATGATATCAAGGCTCTTGTGGATTTGTGTCATGATGACGAATGGTCTATCGAGCTGACGTCGGTAAAAACAGAAGTTCTTTTTCAAGGCGCTGATGTCACAGAAATGATAAATCACGAAGACGTTGGCAGTTTTGCCAGTCGCATTAGTCATCATCAGCTGGTTCGAAAGGCACTTCTTGAGGCCCAAAGAAATTGCGCCGTTGGTCAGAATGGCCTGGTGGCAGAGGGGCGAGATTGCGGAACGATTGTGTTTCCGGATGCCCCTATCAAGTTCTATTTAACAGCTAATAGCCAAAACAGGGCCCAGCGGCGGGCACTTGAACAAGGTTCTGACCTTTTAGAGGTTCAGTCTGCTCAAAAAATAAGAGATCATCAGGATTCATCCCGCAAATCAGCTCCCCTGCAAATTCCTGAAAATGCGATTGTCATTGATACGACCGAACTGAACTTAGACGGCGTTGTCAGTGAGGCCGATCGTCATATTCGACAAAAGCTCGCTACGCTTTAGCTACCAACGCTTTAATATTGTCGCAAAAACTCTTTGACATTGATTCCCTTAGCCAATTAAAACCAAATCTCATAAGAATTCTTATAGGTCCAATAAGAGGCCTTAAGATCGGGAGGAACAATCAATTCATATGGCAAAACAATTAAATAAAACGGAAACGGAAAAA
>JAYTTH010000186.1:0-7223 GCA_043745515.1 Pseudobdellovibrionaceae bacterium
GTCTGCAGAAACCCGGACGTCCTGACATAGTTGCTGCTATAATTGCTTTATATTTAGAAACGGCCACAGAAATTGCAGACAAAGTGATTCAATCAATTTCAAATAAAGATTTAGAAGGTTTAGCAAATGCTGCCCATAGCCTGAAGTCTAGCTCGGCAAACGTTGGGGCCATGCGATTGTCGAAAGTTTGTTTTGAATTGGAAAAAATCGGAGAAGGCAAAGCATTGACCGCAGACCTGTCTCCTTTTTTGGAATCTTTTACTCGAGAATACACCAATGCAATTAACGAACTTAAACGTTTAAGCAAAGTAGAATAGCCAATAGCTGGACTCAAGACTAAACCAAAAATAGTCGATGTAAATATGAATGTCTAAAGGTGAAATCAAATTTAGAAATCGATTTTTGTATGAGGAACTCGGCTCAATTTTGTTGATCGGGATTTCACTGCCCGTTTTATTTAATTTGAAAATCGATTCTGCAAGTTCATTTTTATCGGGCTGGAGCGGGATGCCGTTTAATGCTGCACTTTGTTTGCTCTTTATTGGCGTAGCTCATATTTCATTGAGTTATAATAAATATTTAATTGCTCGGGCCTTGAGCGTTTTAGTTCTAGTTATTGGTTGTCTTACTTTTTTTGAACACCTTACTAATTTCAATTTGTTTATAGACCAACTATTCAGAAATACCGAGGGTTCCGAGTTTATTGATTTCCCAGGGAGAATGGCAGCAAATACATCTGTCGGCTTGGTTTTGGTTGGGATTGCGCTATTGATGAGTTCTAAAACCGGGTCGCGAGGTAGGTGGTTAAGCACCGCCGGATTAATAGCGGGCATGTCGACGGCATTTGGATTGGTTGCGCTTTTTTACAACGAAATTAATTTAGGTGCCAGTATTGATAATGCCCCGATTTTAAAAATGTCGACCGCTTCAGCCTTTGGTTTCACAATAGCCGGACTTCAAATTTTGTTAGTTACTATCCGAAAAATGAATATTGAATATAAAGAGAAATTTCGTGTATTGCCATTGATAGTCACATTAATTTTAACTTGTTTTGTATTTTTTTTCTGGGAATTTTCGTTAAAACAAGAAGCCGAGCGAATTAATGAAACTGTAGCTAGCAAAGCAGCGAAAATCCATGATGGTTTAGTTGAAAAATTTGACCAGACGTCAAAGGCTATTAGTCGTTACGCTTCCCGCCTAGAGCTAGTAGGAATTAAAAATAAAAACTATTTGAATCGCGACAGTAAAATGTATGTCGATCAAATTAATATTATTAAACGGATAGGAATTACTAATTCAAAAATGGAAGTTGTTTGGTCCTACCCTGAAAACATTCAAAGCCAAGTTCGTCATTTTAATCAAACAAAGGATCCCCTCAGGCGGGAGGCATTCGAAGAAACAATGAAAACTCGTAAGCCCACTTTAAGTAAAATCGTAGAATTAAAATCTGGCGGTTTGGGTGCTGTTTTGCCTGTCGCTATCTATACAGACAATCGATTTATTGGTGCCGCTTATGCAACCATAGAAATATCAACATTGTTTGAACCGTATGTCCAAGAAGATGAATTTGCTGTTGAAATTACTGAAGGGGATCGATTAATTTATAGTAAAAATGCCAATAATTCAGCTTTGTCCAATACTGTTTTGAATCAGAATTTTGATCGGGGATTTGCTCATTGGAAGATTTCTGTTTTGCCTACGGCTTGGTATGTAAAAAAGCTGCGTTCTGAGACTCCTCATTTTATTCTTATTTTTGGGGAAATATTAAGTTTTTTATTTGGTTTACTATTGCTAAGTTATTTAAAAAATCAAAGCGATCGTCGATCGCTTTTAGAATCACAAGAGCGATGGCGTACAGCCGTATTAAACAGCGGTGAATATTCGATTATAGCTACCGATGTAAATGGAACGATTCAAACGTTTAATAAAGCGGCGGAACGAATGCTTGGGTATTCTGCAGATGAACTTGTTGGAAAAATGAGTCCCGCTATTTTACATGATTTATCAGAAGTCGTTGAAAGAGCTGCCAAGCTGACTGTTGAATTAAAAACCCCAATCGAGCCTGGCTTTGAAGTGTTTATCGCAAAGGTTAAACGGTCAAATGTTCCTGATGTAAACGAATGGACCTATATAAGAAAAGATGGGTCGCGATTTCCCGTTAGATTGTCAGCGACAGCCTTAATAGATAGCAACGGGGCTATTTTTGGTTATTTAGGAATAGCGGTTGATTTAACAGAGCAGAAAAAGACCCAAAATGATCTGCAGCTCGCTCATGATCGACTTCAAAGGGTTATCGAGTCCTCAGGGCAAGGAATATGGGAACGCGACTTTATCACAAAAGAAATTTTATATATTGATAGTCAATGTCTAAAGATTTTTGATTTTTCGCCAGAAGAGCCAATAAGTCTTGCTGAAGTTTCTAAACTAATAGTCGGGGATGACGGTAAACTTGTTGCTGATATTCTGCAAGATCACATTCAGCAGGAAACGCCTTGGTTTGACTTGGAATTTAGAATGCACGGGCGGAAAGACCCTAGCCTTATTAAGTGGATTCGAGCTCGTGGACGTATTGAAAGCGAAGACGGCAAACCTAAGCGTGTCGTTTCCACTGTAAGTGATGTTACCGATTTAGTAAAAGCTAGAAAAAATCTAGAATATGCTTTAGTTGTCGCGAAGGAAGCCGCTATCACAAAATCTGCATTTTTTGCAAGTATGAGCCATGAAATTCGCACTCCGTTGAATGGAATTATTGGTATGACCGATCTGCTTTTAGAAACTAAGTTAGATTCGAATCAAAGAAATTTTGCTCAAATAGCTCAACAGTCTGGTTCTGCTTTGTTAAATTTAGTAAACGATATTCTTGATTTCTCTAAAATTGAATCTGGAAAAATGGAAATAGAAAATGGGCAGATGACGTTGGCCTCACTAGTTGAAAATCAGATCGATATTCTGACACCTAGGGCAATTAAAAAATGTCTTTCAATTGCTTCGTTTGTTTCACCGGACCTGCCAGCAATAGTGGTGGGGGATGCCGGCCGGTTGGGGCAAGTATTGCTGAACTTGGTTGGGAATGCGATTAAATTTACGGCTTCAGGAGGGGTTACAGTTAACGTTACTCAAGCCAGCTCCAAAAGTGGTGGCGGTTCTGTAATCAGATTTGAAATACAAGATTCTGGGATCGGCGTAGGGAAGGATACGATTAAAAAGCTTTTCAAGCCGTTCACCCAAGCCGATTCAAGTATTGCAAACAAATACGGGGGAACCGGCTTAGGTCTTTCTATTAGTAAAAAAATAATTGAATCCATGGGCGGCGATATTGCCGTGGACAGCGAACTAGGAAAAGGTTCTACTTTTTGGTTTGAAATTCCACTGATTGAAATTGTTGCGCAAAATTATGGTACGAATCGAGTTGGCTGGGAAAAACTGATCGGAACTAAAGTCTTATCAATCGAAAGTGATTCTATTTGCCAGTGCGCATTGGAAAATTACATTGAGTCTTTGAAGATGCGAAATGAAAATGCCCTTTCGTTTTCAGATGCGATAGCAAAATTAGAGGCGGCAGTCATCGAGAATGATCCATTTCAGCTGGTTCTGATCTCGGGAAAAAATGGATTTCAGAGTAAATTAGATTGCCTAAAATCAATCCAAACTGCCTTGGGGCCTCAAGCTCCCAAAGCGATCTATATTTCTGAATTCGGCAATTCAGATGACGAACAATTAATATTAGATTCTGGTTTTAAAGGGTTGGCGAATAAGCCAATTAAACAGTCGCCGCTTTTAGATACATTGGTACAAGTTCTGGTGGGTAGGGCACCAAAAGCGTCACATTTAGATGAATCTAGAAAATTAAAATTA
This sequence comes from Pseudobdellovibrionaceae bacterium, assembly GCA_043745515.1. GTDB lineage: Bacteria > Bdellovibrionota > Bdellovibrionia > Bdellovibrionales > Bdellovibrionaceae > UBA2316. Next base: position 3,856 of record JAYTTH010000186.1, read on the forward strand.
AAACCTATTGATCGATCCCATCTAAAAATCCTGGTTGCCGATGATGTCGCAGTAAATTTATTGCTGACTCAAACTATGCTAGATCACCTTGGTTACAATTCTGTCACAGTGAGCAATGGACTTGAAGTTTTGGATGTTTTGCAAAGGACCAAATTTGATCTCATTTTAATGGATTGTAAAATGCCTGAAATGGACGGCTTTGAAGCCACTAGAAAAATTCGACAAAGTCAAAATCCTACAAATCAGAATATTCCAATAGTCGCTCTGACGGCCAATGCAATGGAAGGCGATTCCAAGATTTGTCTTGATGCCGGCATGAATGATTATCTCTCAAAGCCAATGAAAAAAGACCAACTGGAACAAATGCTGGATCGTTGGCTCGGCCCAGCTTCAAAAAATAAATCAGCCTAAAAAATAACGGCAGTGCCTTATTTGGCGAGCTGTCATTAATTTTTACGGCTATTTCTATAGTAGCTCTTCAGAATTAAGTTGTCAGTGGTGTGCTGTTCGCACAGTAAAACAAGCTAGCTATGCAGCAGAGCTATATTCTAATAGGAGATTCAATTTATGAAATTTTTACTCGGTGTTTTGACGATCTTTTCTTTTGTTACCAATGCCGATGTAGGTCAATGTTTACGAGTCTATGATCCACCTAGGGGCTTGGAACACACCGTATTGGCAGCATCGGGCAAGGAAACTAAACTTGAGGCGGTATCGATTTCCTACAAGGTCCCAATCTTAAATCAAGGTCGTCGTGGTTTTTGTTGGCTGTATTCAACCTATGAAAATTTAGTAAATCGATTTATCCAAAGAAATGGCGTTGACCCTGATATTTCCCTACATCATTTGTCTTACTATCATTGGCTTGCTAATGCGATCAAAACGGCAACCTCGTTAACGGGAAGTTCTGTTGCCGAAGGTGGAAATATGGATATCGCTTTGAGCCTGATGAGAAAGCATGGCGTTTTAACTAATAAGCAATATGCCGATTTTGGCGGTTCAACGAGTGTTCAATTGCCGTCACAAAACGCGCTGGAAATACCTCAATTAACTGGCTTGGTTCAAAAAGCTCACTTAGATAAATCGGTTCTAACAAAATGGTTAAAGCCAAATTTTTCATACAACTCTGCACGAACTGACGTGGTCGAATATTATAAAAAACTTTATGATGACCCAACCCAAAAAGAATTGATGCGAGCTTTTATAATAAGAAAATCAAAACAAATTAAATCAGGTCATTCTTCGTTAAATTCCCACATGCTTGAAACCTTAAAGGCTGGATTGGATTCAAAGTTTAATCCTATTCAGGCTTTGAGCGGGGATCAGATAGACGCTTTTATTTTGGCACTGGATAAGGACATCGAAGCGGATGTGACTCAATTTTTTAATCGAGTCTATTTTAATTCAGCTAGAAATCCGGTCGAGGACAATCCAGAATTAGTGGCTGCTGCAAAGATCCGGGCTATCGAACAATTTCCTGAAATCAGTGCTCCTACCATCTATTTTACTGTTAGCAATGATCGCAATCAAAAGCCTGAGGTCGTTGAAACTGACGACAATGCTATCGCTATTGCTTTGTCCACTTCTGATATAAAAAAGGCAATACGGGCGCTGCATAGACAAGGAACGGCTGTGTCTTTAATTTATGACCATCAAGGAAACTACGCAAATATAAACGATGATGTGGTTCCAGAAAAAGATGGCTTAATGTCTGTAAAACGAATGAAATTTTGGCCAGTAGATCCTTATTTGACTCGTCGGGAACGATCGGTGAACGAAGTAAATTACGAGCGCGGTGGACATTTAGTATTAACGACAGGTACCGTTTCCTATGTCGGCGAAAAAGATAGCAATAAATCAATTGCTGGCTTTCAGATTGCTAACAGCTGGGGCACTGACGTTGGAAAAAATGGTTTTTTCTATATGGATCAGAGTTATTTTGGTGCCTTTTTTGATGCCGCAAATTTATTCCATGCCGATGTCATAGGGAATCCCGAGATATTGAAAATACTTGGCGATGACTTAGCAACCAAGCTAGTTGGTGGAATAGAAATTCTTAAAGCTGAGTATCAGAAAAAAGTGGAATTAAAAAAGATTCAACCAGGTAAAAAAAGCCTTCTTATCTTTAATTAAAAGGAGTTCTAGGCCGGAGACGGCCCCTAACAATACAATAAAATATATTTTGGATTGGACTATTCAATTTTGTTCAAACTCCGTGGCCTCAATTTCTTGAGAGAAACATAAATTTTATCGAGTTAAAAATTTTTAAAAATACTCACACGATCCTAAAATTGACCTGACTAGATCCTGACTTGATCTAACTCTTTGTGCGCGACTAGAAATAGTTAAACACAAACAAGGAATTTCAAATGATCAAGGCACTTATTTTTTTATCACTGGTGAGCATCGGAACTATGGCAGCAACAAGCCTACCGGTTCGCGAAGAGCCAAATTTTAAAGCGTGTGTGGCCGCAGACCCAAGCTGGATGTCGCGATGGGGAAAATGGGTTATTGGAACTGATCTAAATAAATCTTACGATGATTGTCGAAAGGCTGCTTGGCCTTCAACTAACGTGAGCGCAAAACAAACAGGATGTTATTTAAACGGCACTTGGGTTCGAGTTGGATTTTATTGCTACAAACCGTAGGCAATTTTGAAAACTAGGAATGTCTAAATGAAAGGCAGTCGTTTAATGTAACGGCTGTCGACTTATGGTGTTGGCCGATTCTGCAATTTCAATTGCGGTGGCATCGCGAACATCAAGAGCTTCGATTTCAAATATTAAATCTTGACCAGCCAATGGGTGGTTACCATCAAGGCTCACCATATCGCTATGCAATTCGACAACCTTGTAAGTACGTATTGTGCCGCTTTTGCCAGTAATAGAAACCATTTCACCAACGCGAATTAGTTTAGATAATTTGTTTCTTGGAAAAAATATTATTTTTTTAGGTTCATACAAACCATAGGCTTCCTCAGCAGTCAGGGTGATCGATCGGCGTTCCCCTTTTTTCAATTCTTGTAATCCTTTTGCAAGACCCGCTAAAATGGCCGAGGCGCCATCGATTGCGGTCAGAACATCTCTGTTAAAAGTGGTACTAATCATTTGGCCGGTCGTATTTTTTACGAGACAATTAAAAGAAATAATCTGTGCACTCATAAAGTTCCAATCGTTTAGAGCGTGAAATAAAATTCGCTCACGGTTTTTAAAATAAAAACCGACCTTTTTAGGTCGGTTTTAAAGTCAAATTATAGCTTAAACTTTGTATAAAGCTTAAGGACTAGTAGCGACGGTTGTTACCGAAACTACCACGTGATGAATTGTCACGAGGAGCTTGAGGTTTTGCTTCTGAAACATTCATAGCGC
>JAYTTH010000187.1:0-7219 GCA_043745515.1 Pseudobdellovibrionaceae bacterium
GCTGTGGAAAACGAGACGATCGGTTAAGCGATCCCGATACGCAGGCTACATTTTATGTTGATAAAGGCGTAGCTGTTTGGGGCAAAGTCATTGTTGCACGAGACGCTCAACAAAAGCCCAATCAAAAAGACTTCAAAATTCAGGCTTGTTTAAAAGACAATGCGCTAATGGCGATTATTCAATTTCAGGATTTTAAAATCAAAGCCGGCGCTCAGGAAATGATTAAAACATCTGACAAGTTTGGCTGTATTATTTGGGACGAACAAATTCATTTCGATGGTCTCGCTACAGAAACAGAACTGCTTGTAGTTAGACGTATCGAAGCCATTCGAGGCCATGCCGGTGGTGTTAATGTTGAATTGGCAATTAATCCTTGGGCAACCGAGGATACGATTACAGTTACAGATCTTCGCTATGACGAGGCGTTGAAAACTAAAACAACCGCTGACGCCGTGTCTTATTCTTTGGCGCAATTTCAAGCAGACGATGGTAAATCGAATCCCACGTTTTCAATGGAAGTTAATAAAAAACGAGTAGCCGATGCCTCGTCAGTGCAAAAAAGCAAAAGTGCTGCGATTGTTGATACCCGAATGCGATTGGACGCAATTCAATTGCAGTTCCTGGGTCACGATTACGGTGCCTATGAAATTACGCCCACATTGAATTTGAAAGTGGCTCATAAATATCGAATTCGAATCAGTCCACAGTTTATTCGAACAAACTTCAATGGAAAACAGCTTTTTGAAACTATAGCTAGCGGCCAGGTTAAGTTTCATGTGGCTTTGCTTAAAGACACAGTTAATACTCAAGCTGGAACTTCCTACAATTTGTCTGACGTTCTTTCGACTTCAGAATTTGTTGGCGAAATGGTCGATGGCGTGATGGTTGCTGATGTGACTTTGAAATTTCAAGATTTGGCGCCTTTAACTGGGCGAACGATTTTAGTGTTAACGGCTTCGGCTTTGCCTGGATTTATTCAATTCCGAGACGGAAATTATATTTCCCCCGTGGGACCTTTAGTCGCTGCTGGTGCAATTTCTTTTGTGCCAAGTAATTGGAGTGCTGAAATTCTTCATAAAAATAATTTGAAATTTATTGCTGACAGCACGGCAAGCGCAAAATCGGTTTCTAATTTTGACTTTTTCAAAAAAACCACCGGTTTTGTAGAAGTTCCAAAAACAATAGAAATTACGGGAATGCCCAGGACGTCGTATTCAACGACCCATTTCCAAGAAATGGTGACGGCTCTTGATCGTGGCGATAAAACCGTATCGGCAGCAGTGCGATCTACCTTGTGTGCGTATTTGACTCAAGAAAAAGCTCGAGGCCAGCGCCTTTGCTACGGAAAGAATATTGATCTACTTAATTTTCGTCAGCGTGAAATAGTAGAAGAAATAACAAATCCAGTTCCTGAACGAGTTGGAATTACCTTCAATGAAGATCTAACTTTGAACATGAATTATCTGGTTACTGGCGAGCGTATTATTGGTAACGGACAAGCTGCAAAGCTTGGTGCAACGGCTGCCTTGAATGCAGGTATCACAGCTGGCTTGAACGCCAGTCTAAATGCTGGTTTAGATTTGGATATGGCACCGATGGAAAATAAACTTCCAGGAGGCAAACTGCCTGGATTTGGATTTTTATCTTGGTTATCTAAATTCATTGGCAATACCAAACCCGGTCCTGTGGTTCCGATTGATCCCGCCGATCCACTTGGCCCATCAGTACCTGGCAATCCTGTACCAATTGACCCACGATCAAGTATCGGTGCCAAATTTGGCGGCAACATCGGCGGTACCCTTGGTTTCAATGCGGGTGGCGTGGCTTCTTATAACAATGATTTCTATACCTGGACATTAAGTAATGCACGACGTGAAACGGGATCCATCAGCACGTCAGTGAGTTTTAAGGCGAATGCTGAAATGAAAGTTTTTAGTTTTCAAGGAAAGTTTAGAAAGTGTTGGTTGATTAATCTTAGTTCTACGATGAAGCAGCAACTTGCTACAGCAGCAGGCAAAGACTATTCACAGTTAGGTTTGCCAAGCGGTATGTATGTTTGTTCTTCAAAAGTAGAAGAGGGCAAGCGAAGTGAAATGTTTGTATTGGTAAATTCAATTACTGGTATTGTAAATTCGCCTTTGACAGATAACTTGGATAGCAAAGAAGCTCCTTTGAGACTATTTTTCCGGGGCCCAATGGGCTATTCGGTTTTCAAAAACCTGATTATGGATAAAAAGTTTGAAGTAAATTTCAATAAATTTCCTGGCGACAAACTTGTAAAAGAAGTTCAAAGTCTAAAAAATCCAGGGGATGTTTATTTGAATCAGGAATTTCCAGGAGTCTTAGATATAGTTTTACAATAAGCTTAATCTTAAAAGTTTTGTTTTAAAAGAGGACTCGAAAGAGTCCTTTTGCTTTTTAAATTGATTATTTAGGAAAATAGACCAAGGCCATTGCATCATTGGCCTTGTTTACGTTTAAAGATACAATACTAGAATCCCAAGTTTGATTTCTAAATAATTGCGCTTTAGCTAATTGAATAACATAAGGGTTGAGTTTGAGTGCTGGAATCTTGATTAGTTCACGGCTGCTTTTTTTAAAGCCCACAAATCGCCCTTGTCCCATTACTGAAAGTACCGGCATGGAGAGTTCAGTTCTTGGCGTGCCGTCTTTGATTTTAGTGCTTAATACTCGATTACCAAGATCGATCGCAGAAGTGAAAGTCCAATTTCTATAATAGTATTCAAAAGCAATTAGGTCCCGGTGAACCGGTCCGTAATTAACCCCTTGCGAGCCATAGGCCACGGAATTTGGAAAGGCACTTACTAGTTTTTCAGCAATTGAATAGTTAGCCCCGAATGCTTTTTGGCCCGCATAGCAGGCCGTCATAAAAATTGAACGAACGCGACCGCGAGCTTCCGGACTTAAGCGAAATTGCAATGCAGAAAAATCAACATCGGTGACTCGAGTTTGTAGGTCAGAGTTTATAGTTAATGCCGATCGTGAGCCATGAACAGCTAATAGCATATCGACCGTTGAATGATTGCGTACCACATTTTCCATCGCTTTAAGTAAACCAGTGGCCGACCAGCGTTGATTGGTGCGAGCATAGTAAATAACATCATATTTTTTTCCAACTTGATCCATTAACATTTTCTGATGTCCGACAACGAGGTTTATCATTACCTGTCGTAACAACGGTCTAAATTTAGTTTCAATACCCGTGGCAACAGCCTTTAAAGCTTCATCACGAAGTGCTGCGTTGGACGCATAATCACCTGGTTCAATAAAAACAAATAGGGCACGACTTTCTAAATTGATAGGATTGCGCAATTGGCTTTGCAGTTGCCCATCCGAATTCACACAGCGAATCAAGGTTTGTCCGTACGATCCGCCCATGCATAGATCGGCAATCATATCATCAGGTGAATGAATTTCCGCTTCCAAGCAGGAAACTAAGCTCAATGATCCCAAAAGTAAAAGTAGTTTAAGCCATTTCATACTATTCTCCCATCCGAATAGATGGATAGTCAGAGCCAATTTCAGACCAATAAATAGAGTGATATAGCGAATCCATAACTTTCAAATTATTTGTATAGGCATGAATGCCGGCGACAGCTAAAGAGGAACTGAGTAAAATCGCTAGTAGTATCAATTTTTTATTTTTAAAGACGTTTCTCAGTTTCATACATCCTCCAAAGGTGGTTCTGAAGAATTATAAAAGCAAGCGGCCTGCCTGTCTCGAATTGAAAACTGATTTATTTTGAGATGCCAAAATGAAAGGAGTTTGAGATCGGACTTGTGAAGTGACTTTGACCGCAAAAAAGGTCACAACGGGGGAATCAGGAAGTTGACCTGCCGATCACATTTCAAGGACGTTCAGTTCTAAAATGACCAAAAAGGCTAAGTGGCGCGAAAATAACTGAATCGCAATATGACTACTTAGAATTCAAAGCCTAGCCGACCCGTAGATTTAGTGACAAATATCGCAATCCACGATTATAAAAATACTGATATTTCCTAATTATATCAAAGCGATAAGGCTCTTAGACAATTGTCTGTATCCTTTCTATTCAAATAACTCCCCTCCAAACTGTGTGGCACTCTTGCATAGATAGTGAGTGTGGTTAAAGTTTTAAAGCTTATCCAAAGAATTATATTCGCTATTTTAATCACTCAGTTTGTGGTAATGCCATCATTTGCAAAAATCGAAATTGAAGGCCAACCCAGACGATTTCTGATCTATTATATTTCAATAGGCTTTGGACATGAGCAAGCGGCAAGAGCAATTCGTGACAAAATTTTGGCTCGTGATCCGTCAGCGCAAGTAACCCTACAAGATGTTACTCAGTTTTCGCCGAGCAAGGCTCTAGCTTGGCTTAATGCTAAAATATATGGAACTACAGTTAAGTACGCACCCCAATTGTGGGATGCGATGTTTGAAAACAGTATGGCTTACTACCGATCGATGAAAGAAATTAAAAGGATTAATAAACCTTACGATGAACGAGCTATTTTAAAAAATATTGAATCCGTTAATCCAGACGTGATTATTAGTACTTATAGTCTAAGTACAGAGAGCTTGATTTATTTAAAGCAAGAAAATCGCCTTCCTAAGGGTTTAAAGATTGCCTGGGTTCATACAGATTACGTAGTAGAAAATTACTATCAGTTAATTTCTAAAGAAATTGATATGACCTTCTTACCGCATAAAGCGATGGAAAGAGCCTGGGTTGAAGGCAATGTGCCCTCATCAAAGGTGATGACAGCTGGAATGCCAGTTAATCCTGCCATCTATGACAGTTTTTCAGAGCAAGAACGAGTCGAATTTATGTCTCAAGTAGGACTGGATAGAAATACCAAAACTATTTTTTTATTGAGCGGTAAAGAAGGTGTCGGTAACTTCTATGAAATTGTTAAAAGAATTGCTTTGGAATTTTCGGAACCTATACAAATTGTCGCTGCCTGCGGCTTAAATAGGTCACATCAGATTAAATTATCCCGCATGAAGCTACCTTCCAATGTAAAACTAGTTATCGAGGGCCGAATTCCCAATGAAAAGGTTTTCAAGTATCTAAAATCCTCAGATCTATACGTTACAAAATCAGGAGGGGTGTCTCCCACGGAGGCTGCTATCATCGGGAAACCGATGATATTATTAGACATAAATGGCGGGCCAGAGCGCTACAATGCAAAATTTTTTCTTGAAAATGCAATGGCAGAAGTCACGAATTCGGAAGCATCTGTGGGAATCCTCGCCAGACAACTACTGGGCGATAGTTCGGCCCGGGCGACAATGCTCGCTGCTCAAAAGCAACTTCGGGATGGAACCGATTTAGAATTGATCGCAGACTACTTATTTCAAACCGTAAAAAAGAGTAGTGCTAATTATAGTCACAATGAGGCGCTAGCTTGTAGACGTTTCTACATACACTAAACCGAATGATTAGTTTACTGGGTTTTAATGTCTTTAGGTTTTAATGTTTTGGCTATGACAATTTTAGCCGGCGCTTGTTTTATAATCAGCCGCGAAAAAGAGAGAAAGCTGTTATGTTCGATTTGTACCGATCTACGCGGGGCCCAGTGATTGCACCTACAAGTTGTTGTCACAACCTTTATAAGGAGTAAATATGAAAAAGTTTTTAATTATTTTTATGGCCCTGAATTATACTGCCGTGAGTTTCGCACAATCAGTGGGTGCTTTGACGTACAGACAACAAGCCGCTTTAATAAAAATGGATATAGATGCCGAACAAAAAGAACTCGACGACGTTTCTATTAAGATGAAAGTCATTAAGGAATATATTGAAACAAAAAGTTTGCCTATTTATGTAGAACAGCCTGTTTTGTCTGCAATATCAGCCGTCGTCGTAGCTGAAGTGGTAACAGTTGGGGCAGCCAGAGCCAAAGCTAGCTGGAGAGCTGCTCTTGCTGAATCTTGTGGATATGGGCCATGTGGTGCGGATATGCTTTTAGGAATATCAATGGCTGCTGTTTTTGTCGGAACTCTATTATACGTATTGAATGCTGAAAGAAGTCATTATGGCTCAACCATAGTTAAAATGACTCCTGCACAAATCAATACCGATTTTAATCGATTATTACAGCGAGCAGCTGAGTTAGTTTTATCGATTGATAAAAAGACGCAAGAAGTTTCTAGATTGCAAAGTCTGTAAGTATCATGGGTAAACTCGTTACTTCAATTTTCTTTCTTATGTCGGGACTGTTCGGTATTGGGGCTAATGCCGAACTTCTGATAATTGGAGGGAGTCAATTTAAGTACGACTCGCGTGAAATAAAAAATGAGTCGATAAGAAACGCCTCTAATGCCGATCAGTTCGCTTACATTTTTGTAAAAAAAACGTGTGAAACATCAGTCGAAGGGGTTGAGTTAGCTAAAGAACTGACTAGTCAGAGTTTTAGTTCAGCTGCAGTTGCTATTCTTGAAATCGACGCCGATAAAATCGACGGTAATCTTAAGCGAGGAGGTCTTTCGCCGCTTACTAAATTAATTCTTGACTCAGATGGGCTAAATGTTGGATTGGTAGAATGTTTCCCCAATAACCAATTTTCACGAGATGCCTACGTGTTAAGTTTGATCGTTGCCGACGTTGAGGGTCTAATAGGTGGAATTGGTATCAACTTAATTGGTGGTAGTCTTGCAATTAAAGGAATTCGCTGGGTAGTAACACGAGCCATTTGGCTTCCTCTAGAAGCATTGTTAGTAAAGTCAAACCTAACTGAAAAAGCGATAAAGTATATTAAGAGGTCGCTGTTGGTTTCAGCAGCCGCTGGGGGTATCTGGGCGTCTGTTTACTCGGCAAAAATGCAAGTGGGAAAAAAAATTGAAATAAATCAGAATATGAGCGAGTATTCATTTGAAGATACAATTCAAGCTGTTGAGCAACGAATAATTTCTGCAAGACAAAACGAAATTAATTCAATGGGAAGTCAGTTCGAAATATACTGGAAGCAGGAGAGACAGACGCAACTTTTAAAAATGCACTCAGAGCTAACCTATATTGTGTCGATCCCTCAGTTGGCCTCAAAACGAAAGCAGTACTGGCAGCAACAATATCAAATGTACGCCAATATGTAAAATGCACCTTTAAATTTAGTTCAATATGCCTATACGGTTGACTAAGGTTAGTGGATTAAGTAGTAAAAGTAGTGGCAAAACCAAAGTATCCAAAAACTCTATTAGAGTTCGTAGCGCAGT
>JAYTTH010000188.1:0-7207 GCA_043745515.1 Pseudobdellovibrionaceae bacterium
CGACGCTTTTTTGACCATGCTTGGTTACACCCGCGACGATCTGACTGCAGGACTTTTAAACTGGAAAAACCTAACTCCACCTGAATATGCCGAGCTTGATGCCCGGGCTGTTGAGGAGACACTTGCCAGGGGTTACTGCGAACCTTATGAAAAAGTTTATATTCGCAAAGATGGCTCACATATCGCAATCATTATTAGCGGGGCCACGATTCAAGGTGAGGAAAATACAGGCGGGATTGCCTTAGTCATAGACGTTTCTGCTAAAAAGAAGGCCGAGATGGAAAAAGCCGAATCCATCTTAAAAGAACGTGCAGCACTGCACGCGTCTAAAACTAAATCCCAGTTCCTTGCGAACATGAGCCACGAAATTCGCACCCCAATAAATGGTGTGATCGGAATGTTAGGATTGCTGATGGATACGCCTCTGCAGGCAGAACAGCGGGACTTTGCTGAGTCTGCTCGTACCTCAGCAGATGCGTTACTGAATGTTATTAACGATATTTTAGACTTTTCAAAGATTGAGGCAGGAAAGCTCGATTTTGAAAATATTGATTTTGATTTTCACAGTCTGCTTCAAGACGTTGAACGAGCCTTTGTGTACCAAACTCATCGAAAGAATTTAAGGCTAGTTTTTAATCGCGATCAAAATGTGTCCCGATTTTTAAATGGAGACTCCGGTAGGCTTCGTCAAGTTTTGAATAATTTGCTCAGCAATGCGGTCAAGTTTACCTCAAAGGGACAAATAACTGTTAACATAAACCAAAATCCCGTCACGTATCAGCTACGGATTGAAATAAGAGACACCGGAGCGGGTATTCCTGCTCATGCACTTGACCGAATGTTTAAAGCTTTTTCTCAGGCCGATTCTTCAACTGCACGGCGCTTTGGAGGAACAGGACTTGGCCTATCCATTTGCAAGAATTTGGTTGAACTCATGCATGGAAAAATTGGAGTTGAAACCAAAGAAAATGAAGGTTCCGTTTTTTGGTTTACCATTCAACTTCCGGCAGCCAAACACCCAGTTCTGGAAGTCAAAGAAAGCATAGGGACCTTTTCTGACGGGTTTTCTAGGCCATTTCGTGTACTTATCGCCGAAGACAATGCCGTCAATCAAATGATCGCACTTCGCTACCTTGAAAAAATGGGTTTGAGGGCAGACGCGGTAGCAAACGGGATTGAAGTTTTAGATTCTCTTCGCTCTATACCCTACGATTTAATTTTGATGGATTGCCAGATGCCAGAGATGGATGGATATGAGGCAACAAAACTCATTCGAGCGAGCGCGACTTTGGAGCAGCGAAATATTCCAATTATTGCAATGACCGCCAATGCAATTAAAGGTGATAGAGAACAGTGTCTGGCTTCCGGCATGAATGACTATGTTTCTAAGCCTGTAGCGCCTGAGGTTCTCTTTCAGATGCTTAAGAAATGGCTTATACATTCGCCGCCTCTTGAAGGAACTTTGCCCGAAGCAAATGTACTTACAAATTCTCAGACGCTTGATCTAAGTGCGATTGATAGTATTCAACAGCTTGCTACGTCAGGCAAAGATGGGCTATTGGCTGATCTTATAGCCCTTTATTTGGCATCCGTGCCTCCCGCAATAGCTAAAATGAAAAAATCTTTTGCCGAGCAAAACTTCAAATTAGTTGGTGGTGAAGCTCATCAGCTTAAATCTTCTAGCGCAAATTTAGGCGCTAAGAACATGGCGCTCATTTCTTCTCAAATAGAACAAGCCGCTGATGCTAACGATAGAGTACACATTGAAGTGCTGCTGAATAAAATTGACGATGTGTTTCAAGAGGGAAAAACGGCATTGCAAAATGAACTAAGCCGAAGAGACCGAAAATCAGCTTAAGTGGCTGAATTTAGCAGAATAAGGTTCTACGTTCGCAGGCGTGATACGTAAAAAATACCGACACCAATTTTAACATTTTTGCTTCTTTTAAAATGAATGGTAAGCCTCAGGTTCGAATTCCAAAGAGGAGCCAGATCTGAAGCTATTCATAATTTTCGCAGCATTATTACTAATGAACACGGTTAAAGCTAAAGACCTTTGGAAGGCTACCGACGTGTCGATCCTTTTACCTTTACCTAAGTCTCTGTCCGACTTAAATAATTTACTTTCACCAAATAGCATTGGCCTCGGTGGCTTGTTAATTCCAAAGCCAATGGCCGCTCAGTTGCCAAGTCTGGTTTTGAATAAATTGAATACTAAGGTGTTTGCCGACGAGCTAAAAGTTATAGGAATCAGAATGGATCCCTGTTTTCAGGAAGGATTCACTACAACGATGTGCCGTAGGCAAATTCGTCTTGTGTGGCAACCGGTGATCTTGAAAAAATCAAAATATACGACAACGGACGCTGCGGTCCATACTTTTTATGATCTTAGCGAGCAGCAGTGGGCCGATTTTTTGTCGAAATATTCTGAATTGATTTCAAACACTCGTGCAGTTAAATCGAATCTAAGTTTACGTCCCCATCCGCTGATTTCAATACAAGGAATGAACGGTGAGTATTGGAAATCAATGAGAGCATTGATTTTACAATTTGCGGGCGCAACGACACTGACAAAAATTACTTTAATGTCGCTGGAGGCAAGCGAAGATAATTGGATATTTACCGGCTTCAACGTTAAGGGTTCAGAATTAAAATCAATGTCTATACCAAAGTTAGGCTCGTCTTCGACTCAATCTGTGATGATGGCAGTCCGTGATTCTAACGAATTTTTAGGCACTGTATTCCCTAACGCTTTAAGTACACAAGGCCTGTGGTTTTTTGATAATTCAAAAGAAGCAAAGGAAAAATTCACAGAAGCGGAACTTTTTAGTTTTGCCCTGGATACACTAGAAATTGAAAATCCACTAAAGCATAATTCTGGAACCACCGACTGCGCCAGTTGCCACACCTCAGAGACTGTTGTCAGTTGGCACCTCAGAAATTTCCCCAAATGGGATTGGTCTCAGATTTTGAGCAATGAAGGTTTTGCTGGGGAAAAAAATGCAAGTGAGAGAATAAAAAATCCTGTAAAGACTAATCAACTTAGAGCTTTTGGATATCAAGACTCAACCCCACGCTTTTCGCAGAGGCTTCGCAAAGAAACAGAGCATGTCTTGGAACTTTTGAAATAGCTAAAGTTGCTGACGTATCACTTGCAAAATTTAGCAGACAGATTTTCTAGCGTTTGGATAAGTTTTCGATAGGAAATCAAGCCCTCTGATTGGGATCTGAATACAGCAACGACATTTCGACCAACACCCAGATTATCAAATTCTCGATAGAAAATTAGTTTTCCTATTGGCTGGTTTTCAACCGCCATTTTTGGAAGCAATGTGTAACCCGCGCCACTTGCAACTAAGTGTCTTAACGTTTCAATGCTATTGGCATGATAGGACTTGCGTTGGCCGCGCGTATTTATTGGACAAAAATCTTCGATTTGATCACTAAGACAATGGCCTTCTTCCAACAAAACCATTTCTGACATTTTTAAATCGCCAGTTCGAATTTTTACTTTTTCTAGGATTGAGCTCCCAACTGGAGCCGCTAAAACAAAAGGCTCAAAAAATAGACGTCGAATCTTAAGGGTGGCGTCCTTGATCGTATCGGCGGCAATAATGATATCAAGTTGACCTGATTTCAGCTCTTTCGTCAGATTTTCTGTTAGGCCTTCTTGAAGTGTGAGTTTTGCTTTCGGAAAATCTTTTTTTAAACCTATCAAAATTTGCGGGATGATTGGCGACAAAGACGAGATAACACCGATCTTGAGCTGTTCAAATGTGTCACTTCCCTTAACGCCGATCAAAGCTTCGATCTTTCGAGCCTCGAGTAAAACGAGCTGAGCTTGTTCTGCGACGTTTAGTCCGATCTCAGTGATTTGAACGCGACGATTTGTGCGCTCAAAAAGCGTTATTCCTAGGTAGCCTTCAATTTTTTTGATCTGGGTGCTCAGCGACGGTTGGCTGACATGACACTCATTGGCAGCTTTGCCAAAATGCTCATGCCTTGCGACCGCGACCAAATACTCTAGATCCCTTAGTGTGAGCCACGATGTTATCATAGGATATTCCTATCATACTATTTACTTTAATCAATTAGACAAATAACTATTTTTTGCCGATGATAGAAAATATGAAAAGGAGCTAGAAAATGAAAGAAATTAATATTGGTATCTCGGAAAAAGAGAGAAAGAAAATCGCACAAGGGCTTAGTAAACTGCTTGCTGACACCTATACTCTTTATCTGCAAACCCACAATTTCCACTGGAATGTGAAAGGCCCGCAATTTCGCGCGCTTCATATTATGTTTGAAGAGCAGTACATGGAACTGGCTGCGGCCGTCGATTTAATCGCCGAGCGTATCAGGGCGCTAGGCTTTCCGGCCCCTGGAACTTATGGCGAGTTTGCCGAACTTTCGGCGATCAAAGAAATTCGTGGAGTTCCGAAAGCAGAAAAAATGGTCGAGATTTTGATCGACGGCCAAGAAACTGTTGTCCGAACGGCAAGATCGATTTTTCCAGTCGTTGAAGAATCAAGCGATGAGCCGAGCGCGGACCTGCTTACACAAAGAATGCAAATACACGAAAAAACTGCCTGGATGCTTCGAAGCCTCTTGGAAAAATAAATTAACAAATAAATAAAAAAATTAACAAAAAGGAGATCTTTATGAAAATCGAAAAAGTCGTTTACCAAGCCACTGCAACAGCAACCGGGGGCCGAGATGGCTCAGCCATTTCATCAGACGGAATATTGAACACCAAACTGACAACGCCGAAAGCGCTTGGAGGAGCAGGGGGTGCCGGAACAAATCCAGAGCAACTATTTGCAGCAGGATATTCCGCTTGTTTCATTGGTGCGATCAAGTTTGTGGCGGGTCAAGAAAAAATTAAACTTCCAGAGGACCTTTCCATTACAGGACACGTAGGTATTGGTGCAATTCCCGGCGGCTTCGGAATCGAAGCTAACCTTGACATTTCGATTCCGGGAATGGAGCGAGAGGCAGCACAGACGCTGATTGATAAAGCGCACTTTGTGTGTCCGTATTCAAACGCAACTCGAGGCAATATCAACGTGACGTTAAAACTTGTCTAAATGAGTTAGGAAAAAATGGAAGCAGCATTAAAACGCCATTTTAATTATGGCGTCAGCTCTAAAGCCACCTCTCCACGGATTGAAGGAATATCTGTTTGAGACATGTCGAGTTTATTTACTTAACTTGTTAAAACTTTGTGCGCGTAAAAATGATATTTTTTTTCAAACTCACTAGCCTTGTTTAGAGCCCATTCTGTTTCAAAACTGTTCAAACCCGAAATTTGCTGCGACAGGAGATTCATCAAGCCTTGCTGGATCTAATATCGCTGTAAGTACGACAACAGAATCATCCACCGATGTCACCTCAGCTACGTCATCCGCACAAGGAACGTCATTGGTTCCCGGTCAATGTCAGCTAAGTATCGATGTACTTGGTGATACCGGTGGATTGACAGGACCGATGGGTAGCAAGGTTCAATATTTGTTAACATTTCCAGACTTAGCAACTAGAAATCGTTTAAAAAGTGTGGTTGCTTCGACGTTTGAAAACCCGAATTTAAAGTCTTTAAATCCAATTGAAAAATCTCTATTAGAGGGCTCTGCCAATTGGCTCAATGTGATGAACTCGGTATCTTCACTGAGTATCTTTCAAATTTTAAATTCGGGACGTAGTCCGGACATCACGTCACCGGGGTTATACAAACGAGCATTCAGCGTTTTAGACAGCAATGGAAAAGCCGTATGCACATCGAATAAGGTTCAGCCTAGGCGCGCCGCAACGCTTGCCTGGTGACTTTGGAATCACGGCCTGGCATTCTACGGATATGAAGCTATTTTTGATAATTTTAAATTTTTGTGCCGTTTTATTATTAATAAGTTGTGCTAGTGAGCCTCAAAAATCAGATTCAAGTTACCTTCATGAGACTGCCGCACCGATGTCGACCTCATCAAAAGCCGAAGCACAGGAGGTCCCTCGCGGATTGACCCCGGAAAGGTTTGAAAACACTCCTTTTTCCTTAGCATCAGGAGCTGGGGGCGATGCTGCGGTAAGTGCGACCTTTATGGGCGCAGCGATGTTGCTTGGTACGGTCCTTCACTCGGAGTCTCCTAGAGAAGATTTACGTGGGACCTGTCAGTACGGAGACTCTAACAATCTGGCTTTAACCAGCCCATGCATGCACGTCTTAGTAAATCTGATTGATGCCGACAAGAATATTCAAGCAAGCACAAAGACAAATGAAAATGGTCATTTTAGATTTTACATTCCAAAGGGAAAGTCTTTTCTCTTGCAAGTATTGGATCGTAAGGGTCGAACTGCAATCATAAACGATAAAGCTGGCCGAGGCGATGTCGTCTCTGTCTTGATAAAGCCCTAGCGGGTACTTAGTGCCGAAACGGCAGTGAATAGAATTTAGTCTAACCCAAATCCCCTTGTTTTTAAGTATCGCTGGTTCAATTAGACTTCGCTATTCAGTCGCAAAAAACTTTTAGTAACGATGGCCTTGGTTAGAAAAGTAATCAGGCCGTCAGTAAAGGGATCTTTTTTCTTTGAATCATTGTGCGTTTGACAGCCCCTTAGGCAAACTGTGTGGCCTACATTATATATTGTCTTCCTTCCCTTCGCTTTCTTATGTTTAACAGAATAAACGGAATCCCGTTTACCACGATCTAAAAATACTAGAAATTGAACGGAGACTCGCGAAGTTTATTTCGTATATTCAGAGTCGTTTCGTAATTTTATTATGAAATCTAATCATTTACTTGAAGCTTCGTACTTTGGTTCCACCGTTGCACTACAAACTGGTAAGAGGTGTGTATTTGACCAAAACGTATCTAAGGGTCACAAGTGGTCATTTAAAACGCGCCGTAAGCACTTCATTTAACGGGTTAGATTTTGGTCACCATGGCACTGCGACCAGAGTAGCGACCAAGAAAGTTTAAAAAGTTGTAAGTAATTGAAATTATTGGCGTCCCCAACCGGATTCGAACCGGTGTCTGCTCCGTGAAAGGGAGCCGTCCTAGGCCTCTAGACGATGGGGACTCTGAAACGGAGTCAGACCTTAAGAAAAATGGTGGCTCGCGATGGATTCGAACCATCGACCCTTTCATTAAAAGTGAAATGCTCTACCAGCTGAGCTAGCGAACCACTTAAGTCTTAAGAGTCAACAATCTGAAGGAAA
>JAYTTH010000189.1:0-7191 GCA_043745515.1 Pseudobdellovibrionaceae bacterium
AACATATTATTTTCATTCTGAAAAAATTAATACATGAGGGCAACAAATCCCTTTGATACAGGTCCAGCTACTCGACCAAATTTCTGCTTCCGAGGCAAATCCTCTAGACCAATAGCTGGAGAACACTTTGAAAATATCATAACTTCAATTTATTTGTATTGCTCGATTGGGCCATTAAAATTCTGAAATTCCCTAAGTAAAAGAATTTAGATTCTAAAAATAGCAATTTTTTACTTAATTTTTGCTTTTATCAGATCCTGTAAATGCAGCAAACCGATTGGTTTCTTAACAAAACCAGAGCTTCGATCAAGCACAAATAGCATCTGTATACGAAATTCTTCCATCATAAATAATGCTTTTTCAGCAAGTTCTGAACAATCGATTGTTCGTGGATTCAATGTCATCAAGTCTTTCGCCTGACCCTCAAGTGGATTCTGGTTTTTCTCTAGTCGTCGACGAATATCCCCATCTGTGACCACTCCGATCAAATTCCCTTGCTCGTCAGTGACACCCGCACAGCCGCGAACATCTCGATGAGTCATTATTGATAAGACAGCACGAATTTCGGTCTGCAATCCAACCAAAGGCATTGATTCCCCGACATGCATTAAATCTTTAACCCGAGTCAGCAGTTTAAAACCTAAACTTCCTCCGGGATGATAGACGGCAAATTCTTCTGTAGTAAAACCCTTCAACATAAGCACAGACATCGCCAATGCATCACCCATCGCCAAGGCCGTTGTCGTAGAGGCTGTCGGAGCTAAATTTAATGGACAGGCTTCCCTATCAACCTGAATATTAATTGCAGCCTGTGCCGATTTAGCGAGCGAGCTCTGAATATTTCCAGTCATGGCGATCAATTTAATATTTTTTCTTGCAGCAAAAGTTATGATCGAATTCAGTTCGTAACTTTCGCCTCCATAGGAAAGAGCCAAAATTATATCGTTTTCATTCACGATACCTAGATCGCCGTGGGAACTTTCGGCAGGATGCAAATATATAGCAGGAGTCCCGGTAGAGGAAAATGTGCTGGCCAGCTTTCTAGCTATTTGTCCCGATTTTCCCATGCCAGTGACTATTAATTTTCCCTTACATTGGAAAATCCATTCGGCAGATTTAATAAAATCTTCGTCTATATATCGAATACTGTCTAAAACAGCTTTGGATTCAATCTCTAAAACCTTTTTCGCTTGTTCAAGAATGCGATCGCGCATGATTTTTCTCTAATTTGTAATTTTTAATTTTCTTTGCTGAATGCTCGTTTTTTTCTGTCTTAGTCATTATTTTTTTGGCCTTTTTGCCCAAAGTAGCTTCGATAAAACTGCGAAACAGCGGGTGCGGCTTTAAAGGTGTAGATTTAAATTCTGGATGAAACTGAACAGCCACAAACCAAGGATGGTCGGGCAATTCAATAATTTCTACTAGATTTCGTTCTTTGCAAATTCCTGAGGCACGCAAGCCTTTTTTACCTAATAGCTCTTTAAACTGATTGTTAAATTCATACCGGTGGCGATGGCGCTCAAATATCCGTTCGCTTTTATAAACGGAATACGCTTTGCTATTTTTTGCAATATCGCATGGAAACGCGCCCAAGCGCATCGTTCCACCTTTTTGCATTAAATGTTTTTGATCATCCATAAAATCAATTACAAATTGAGCCTTTCTATCGGTCTCGTCGACAAACTCGCGCGAAGTGGCATCTTTAATTCCGCAAACGTTTCTTGCGAATTCAATTGTTGCTAGCTGCATTCCAAAACAAATTCCAAAATAAGGAATCGAATTTTCACGTGCAAATTTAATTGCGGCTAGTTTGCCTTCAACACCTCGAGAACCAAATCCGCCGGGAACCAGGACGCCATTTACACCCATCAAATGATGATGAACATTTTTTTCATTTAATTTTTCAGAATCCACATAAAAAATTTCAACCGATGATTGATTGGCAATTCCACCATGAATAATGGCTTCATTAAGAGATTTATAGGATTCTTTTAAATCCACATATTTACCCACAACGGCAATCGTCGTTTTAAATTTAGGTGCTTTAATTGCTGATACGATTTGATTCCATCCACTGAAATCAAATCGGGTTGCTTTCAGATTTAGTTTTTTAATAACAAGATCATCTAGCTTTTCTTGGTGAAGACGCATTGGAACTTCATAAATAGTAGATGAATCTTGCGCGCCCATAACACTTTCTGCAGGCAACGAACAAAATAAACCAATTTTCTTTTTCAGACTTAAATCCAAGGCCTTTTCTGAACGGCAAATCAAAAAGTCAGGCTGTAACCCGATTTCTCGTAACTCTTTGACCGAGTGTTGAGTCGGTTTACTTTTCAATTCACCGGCAGCCGCAATATAAGGAACATAGGTCACATGAATCAGAACGGATCCATCCACTCCTAGCTCAGTCCGTAACTGTCTGATCGCTTCAAGAAATGGCAAGCTTTCAATATCACCAACGGTACCACCAATTTCAACGATGATAATTTCGTTTCCCTGAGCACAATGAAAAACTCGCTGTTTAATTTCATCTGTGATGTGTGGAATAACCTGAACAGTGCCACCTAAGAAATCACCGCGTCGTTCACGTTGAATAACCGTATCGTAAATTTGTCCAGTGGAAACTGAATTGGCTCGAGTCATAACTGACGAAGTGAAGCGTTCATAATGTCCCAAATCTAAATCAGTTTCGGCACCGTCTTCTGTGACATAGACTTCACCGTGTTGAAATGGCGACATCGTCCCTGGATCGACATTCAAATAGGGATCAAATTTCATAATAGTAACTTTAAATCCCTTAGCTTCCAGAAGTGCACCAAGACTGGCGGCCGTCAAACCCTTGCCAATTGAAGACACCACGCCACCTGTGACGAAAATATATTTTTGTTTCAGCGGCTTTTTTACAGATTTTTTGGTAGAGACCGGGAAATGATTAGTTTTCATCATTTAACTTTATCCAATTTTCGACTTTTTGTATATCCTCTGGGACGTCGACTCCTTGAAAAAAATGAGCTGTTTTAATAACTTTGATGCGCGCACCTAGACTCATCGCCCTGAGCTGCTCTAAAGATTCGCTTTTTTCCAAAAGAGACACCGGCGCCTGGCAAAAACGCTCTAAAAACGAATACCTAAAGCCATAAAGTCCAATATGTTTAAGACACACATCATTTGGGAATAACTGGTCAGTCAGCTCTACCCTGGAAAATGGAATCGGCAGACGACTAAAATAAACAGCTTCTTGCCGATTATTCAAAATAACTTTGACATTATTAGGAGATTGAAACTCATCGATCTTTGTAAAATCTTGCCCCAAAGTTACTAAATCCAACGTTAAATCCGTTTGAAGCGCCAGTACAGTTTGATCAATTACCTCTGGATGGATCAGCGGTTCATCACCCTGAATATTAATAACAATATCGGGCTTGCTAGATTTAATAGCGGCATACACCCGGTCGGTTCCTGAAGGCAAGTCAGGCTCAGTAAATACAACTCGGCAATTAAGCCCAGCCACTTCATCTGCGATTTGCTGACTATCTGTCGCCAAAACTACTTCATCAAGACGCCGGCTTAAAAGTGTTCGCTCTATTACCCGTCTAATAAGAGACTTGCCCGCTATTTTGGCTAAAGGCTTGTTCGGAAAGCGAGTTGCTTTTAGGCGTGACGGGACCACCCCAATTCGTAGCATATTAGGAGCCCTTCGGTTTCTTGATAAACCGATAGAGTTGTTTTTTCAAATCATCGATTCCATCTTTTTTCAGCGACGAAACTGGAATCTTAATCTTAAGGTCTACATCGCCTTCAAACTCATCAAGACGCTTCATAATTTGCGATCGCGATAACTTGTCTGTTTTAGTCAGAGCCAAAATCAAAGGCAAACCTAAATGCTCTGAAAATTCACGAATCTGTTTTTCTTCAACTGCCCAAGACCGTCGAATGTCCATTACTAGAATCAAACACTTTAACTGAGGCGATCCACTCAGATAGTTTTCTATCATACGTTTCCAGTCTTCTTGCTCATCCTGGCCACGTTCGGCGAACCCATAACCTGGCATATCCACCAAAATAAAATCATTATTGAAATTAAAAAAACTCAGCAAACGAGTTTTTCCTGGGGTTCCGCTAACATGGGCAATTTTTTGGTTGGCAATGGCATTGATCAACGATGACTTACCGGCATTGGATCGTCCGACAATAGCGATTTCTTGAAATTCAGTTTTTGGAAAATCTTTCTCTAAAGTAGCACTCTTGATATATTTTACGAACGTCATGCCCTATGTCTAATCCCTTCAAAATCAAGGGTCAAGAAGGGGATCGAATCCACTGCCGTTTTTCTTAATTCCTAGAATTGAAAATTCCCAAAGAGCGAATAACCATCCAGTTGCAATCAAATTGCAGCTGAATTCGTTTCTACTTGGCGCCCGAATTGAAATAGACGACGTTACCTACACGCATTCCGCTTGAAGGTTGCATTCAAAGGAGTCTCCATGACCTATCTAATTAAACCACTTTCCTACGCCGGGATTGCGGTCGTTATTTCTGATTTTATGACATTGGGAACAGATAAGGACTGTCAATACCCCGTCCAATCAGCTGATGTAAGCGATCGGCATATTCGTTTTGAATACAAAGATGACCAATTATTTGTAAAAGACATGCGCAGCCAATCCGGAACCTTTATCAATGGTGAAAAAATTACCGAAGCACAATTAAACTATAGTGATATTCTCACAGTCGGAGATCTTGAATTTCAAATTGTAACACCGGATGAAAAAACAGAGTTTCCTTTACAAAGCAAAAACTCGATCTGGAATGACGAACTCAATAGCTTAGTTTACGGTTCGCGAACTGATTTTCCAATCTTGATGCTGGGGTCTTCAGGTACGGGAAAAGAAGTTCTAGCTAAGGCGATACATCAAAGTTCAAAACGAAAAGAAGGTCCACTAGTTTGCGTGAATTGTTCCGCACTGACTGAAACTCTTGTCGAATCCGAGCTTTTTGGGCACGTTAAAGGGAGCTTTACTGGCGCCATCTCGGATCGTAAAGGTGCATTTGAGTCTGCTCGAGGTGGAACTCTATTTTTAGATGAAATAGGCGATTTACCATATTCAATACAGGCTAAACTTTTGCGGGCACTGGAAAATAATGAAATCCGCCCGGTTGGTTCAGATCGCACAATACAAACTGACGTCCGCATTTTGGCAGCGACCCATAAAAACCTTGCTGAAAAAATAAGACAAAATACGTTTCGCTTAGATTTATTTTACCGACTTAATGTTATTCAAATTTCGTTGCCGGATTTGACTCATAGAATGGAAGACTTTGATTCTTTGGTTGGTGAATTTTGCAAAAACTATCGAGTCCGATTTTCATTTACGGCATTATCTGAACTAAAAAAATACAGCTGGCCGGGAAATATCAGAGAACTTAAAAATCTGGTTGCTCGCGCTAGCGCTTTATTTCCAAACGAACTCATTACTGACCTTCGAGTGGGTAAACTGCTAGATAAAAACGTATCAGAGGCAACACTAGAATCTGACTTAGGCGCTGTTCGATCTGGACCCCAGCTGCCGATTATAAAAGAAATCGAAAAACAAATGATTCTTAAACGGCTTTCTGCGAATCGAGGAAATCAGAAATTAACTGCAATCGAACTGGGTATGCCTAAAAGCACCCTTCATGATCGGCTTAAATATTACGATATTGACGTAGTGAGCTTTAAACAGAAACCGGCCTAAGTAAAATAGGTAATTGGCAAAGCCAGTTACCTATTTTTTTAAGACAAAATTTTTAAAATAGATTTGTGTGATTTTGCCTTTAGTCAGTGCCCCATTCATGGCGCGAGATAATTTATCCATCATTCGTCGCTTACCTTCGATCGTGTCTAATTCATCATACGAAAAATCACGAATTTCATTTTGAAATAGATCCAAAAGTTCAGCTTCCCGATCGCTAATCTCAACCATAACGTCGGACGAATTTCCTTGAAGAAAAAATTCGAAAGCCCCCATCGGATTCGGTCCCGAATTTTTTGATTTTTGAACATTTACTACAACTCGCCGAAGGGACATAATATTCTGACTCACCCGAGGTGAATTGTAAAA
Source organism: Pseudobdellovibrionaceae bacterium (assembly GCA_043745515.1). Lineage (GTDB taxonomy): Bacteria > Bdellovibrionota > Bdellovibrionia > Bdellovibrionales > Bdellovibrionaceae > UBA2316. The sequence goes on from JAYTTH010000189.1 coordinate 6,105, forward strand.
CGGCTCGCCTTCATTTGGGTCAAATATATATTTATGTTCCGACAGCTCTTCCATGGAATGAACAAACAGCTTTTCATCGTCTTTTATAAGCCCAACAGTAAAAATTTTAAACAGAACCACCGCCAATCCACAACAACCAACTATTACTACAACCATCGCGATTTTCTGGATTCGGCTAAATTTTTTAATTTTTCCAATAGCCAGGCCAACCTGACCCAGACCAGCCTTAAGGCTTGCTGCTATAGCTTTCAGATAGTGGGGCAATTTTTCTTTAACAAAGAACAGCGAGCTCGCCTTAATAAAATAGGAGATCTTCAAAGCTAACTGGCTTAAACTGGTCGCGAATCGCTTAGCTCGAGCCTTTAAACTTCTGGCTTTTTGCTGCGCCATAATCAAATCTATATCGACAAGCTCCAGATCTAGATTTTCATTACCAATTTCAGATATAGTTTCCAGTTCCTTAAGAAACGCTGGACTATTGTCTTGAATTGATTTTTCAAGTAAATCGAGCGACGCCTGATCAATGTCGTTTTGTTTGGATTCAGTCATTCTTGACCATTGTACGAGGATACAACTCTAGTCTGCAAGTTTTTTGATTTATGAGATACTATCAAGATATGAATATGACTTCATTCCTAATTATATTATTGATGGTCACAGCCGGCTGCTCACACTTTGAACGACGTCAACAAATGCAATCCCCAGAGCCGGAAGTTTCCTCGGGCAATGCAGCTCCTATTTACTATAAAAACAAAATTAGAGACCTAGAGAAGGGTCTGGTTACTCGGCAAGATAAATCACTGTATTCAAAACTGCTTCCTTGGTTCCAAACCGACGAAGAAAAACTCAGTTTCCTAAGAAATTCTGACTATGAAGAAAAACAAAAATGGGTAATAAAAACCAAAATACTGAATCGTCCTTCCGAAATGGTGACTCGATACAAAAAATTAATTGATAGCCAAGACATTGCGATAGGGATGCCAAATGAGATTGTAAAAAAAAGCTGGGGCGATCCTGTAAATGTCGAATCTTCGGGAAACGCTCTTTTTAAAAATGAAAAATGGCGCTATGCCCGAACGGTTTCTAC
>JAYTTH010000190.1:0-1972 GCA_043745515.1 Pseudobdellovibrionaceae bacterium
GCCCATCCATACTCTTGTTCAACAACCCACAATAATGCGTACGTTTCTTACCCAAAACAAACTTAGAAGATTTTTCCATAAAATTTTTCCCCAAAAAAATAACATACAAAAGAAAGCGTTCAAAAGGCGCCAGATGCGAGGCGGACGATACGAAAAAGCGCAGAGGCGTACTGCAAAGTACGTCGCAGCGATTTTTCGTATCGTCCAACGAAGTCAGATGGCGTCTTTTCAACGCTTTCTATGATAGTGACACGGGTCATTGTGCGGGTCAAAACGTTGTTCTTTTTTTGCTGTTAATCTAGAATCTTAGGACTGGATCGCTTTTCTCTAAAAGGAGTCTTGATGCCTAAACTTTCGATTGAATACCCCACTAGCCACGGCGTGACAGACACTTATGATAAGTTAAAAAAGTTTTTTCAAACTGATGAAATCAAAAAATATGACGCTAAAGTCGTTTGTACGTTCAATGACCCAGCTTTGTCCTGCGATCTCAAAGGGTCACAGTTCAAAGGAGATTTCAAAGTGGCCGAAGTCGGCACCGGCAGTCATATAAAAATTAATATTGATCTTCCCTTTCTGTTGACCCCTTTAAAAGGAGTTATTCAAGAGAGCCTGATGAAGATGCTCAAAAAACATTTAGGCTAGACCATGGCTCAGGATAAAAAAACAATTAAAAAGAAGGCGGTTGCTAAGCCATCGCCAAAAATTTCAGCAATGAATGCGAAAGCGTCTAAGAAACCAGATATTAAATCAAAGCTCGCAGGGCCTTCAAATTCCGTGAAAGCGGAAATCGTACACGATTCTAAATTGAATCTAAAAGACGTCTCTGATGGTAATGATTTGGCATCCCTCGATTCGGATGAAAAATCGCCTTTGGATATTGCAGCGGAAAAGGCCGAGGCAGCCTATCAGGCTTCGGACGACGACAACTTTGATATGGATGATGAAATTCCCAAAGCAGCAGTCAGTAGCTCAAAATCCCTGACGATTCCGTCTTCGAATTTACCCAAAAGCAGTGATCCATTAGTTTTATATTTAAATGAAATACGAAAGTATCCGCTTCTTACCAAAGAAATGGAAAAAGACATTTCCAAAAAATATTTTGAAACCAAAGATCCCGAAGCCGCCCAGCTTTTAGTTCGCAGTAATTTACGTTTTGTCGTCAAGATCGCAGCAGAGTATTCAAAATTTGGCGCCAAGCTGATTGATTTGATTCAAGAAGGCAACGTGGGACTTATGCACGCTGTCCGCGAATTCAATCCGTACAAAGGTGCTAGGTTGATTACTTATGCAGTCTGGTGGATTCGCGGCTATATTCAAGAATACTTAATGCGACAGTATTCGATGGTTCGAATCGGAACGACTCAAAATCAAAGAAAACTTTTTTATCAGCTGCAAAAAGAGAAAAATAATATGGAAGCCCTGTCCAATGATAAAAATTTATCCGAGCTTTCCGAGCGTTTAGGAATTCCAAAAGATGAAATTAAAATAATGGCCCAACGCCTAAGCGGACGCGACGTCAGCCTGGATAAGCCGATTGACGATGAGGGTTCATCGACATTGGGATCCTTTCAAGCCTCTACGACGGAAAGCATGGAAGATGCGTTTGCGCGCGAAGAAATGATAAATTTACTTAGGACAAAATTAAGTGAGCTTGAACCCGGACTTTCCGAGCGCGAGAAAATTATTCTTCATGAAAGATTGCTAAATGAAGAACCGCTGACACTTCAAGAAATCGGCGAAAAATATGGCATAACCAGAGAAGCCGTTCGGCAGATGGAAGCTAGATTGATTAAAAAAATCAAAGATACCTTTGGGAACTTTTAAACCTATTGCTGCCTGTCCATAGGTTATTTTAAAACCAATTTTATTCCTCGGCATCGCGCTGGAGAATGCGATCAATATTGTCTTTAAGCGACTCAACTTGATTGCTCTCTTTAGGGACACTCTTTTTGTCTAAGGTAAAAATAAT
>JAYTTH010000191.1:0-7143 GCA_043745515.1 Pseudobdellovibrionaceae bacterium
TGGTGGTTGATTTGTTAATAAATGGATCTAACCCGCCGGGGAATATTTAAGAAAGGAAGCAGAACCAGCTTTTAAACGCCCCAGCGTGCGTCAAGGTAAGTGTGAAAGTTAAAAATATCATCATCCTAATGTCGAGCAGACGGGGATGAACAACTTGTCATGGTGTGAAGGGCAACCGACATTCCAAAGCTGACAAGGCGAGTCCGTCGTCAGCCATCGGAGGCGCAGGTCCAAGCATGTTTACAAAATCTAATTTCATAACCTTGAGAGATCCGTGTGTTTGCCACTAAGGACGGCGGCGGTTACTGGTATACACCGGTGGTGTTGAACCATCGGAAGTCAGACTACATCATAACAGCGTCGAGCCGAGTAATGATTTGCCATACCCGGACTAGAAGCTGTAAATCTTTTTATCTTTATTGCAGAGGTAGCTCGCGAACTTTGCATAGTGATTTTTCCATTTTGGTTTGCTCGCCACAGAAGAGTTAGGGCCGTTGCTGCGACAATTAGGAAAATAATAATTTTAAGATCTATGTTTTTCATCCAAAATATTGATCGATCTCTTTTGAACGGGGATCAACTCGACCATTGTCTATTTTAAGCAGAATCCTGGCGAGCCCGCCAAGTTATTCGCAAAAATTAGGATTCTCAGATAAAATCGCTTTGCATTGTTTCGATTTACATTTGATTTCGGATTTTTCTACTACCGCTCGGCAATCGTCTGAAGTACAGGCTGAAGAGTCTTGATCTACTATGGATTTACAGTTTTTAAATTTTGAATCACACTTTTCAGATTGATTGTTTATTAGGGCTTTGCATGTCCCGTCAGGGCAAAGATTTTCATCCAGATTTAAGAATGCCTTGCAAAGACTGTCTTGGCAGCGATGGTCTTGATTGTGGAGAATTGCTTTGCATTCATCACTTTCACATAAAATTACATTCTTAGTTGCATAGGCTTTGCAGTCTAACGCACTTATGGTTTCCAAACTTGAAGTTTTAGCGAGAACATATTTTAGGTAAAGGTCTGTGGATTTTGAACTTGGGTCTGCACTCACGGTGGCTGGCGCTCTTTGAATTTCAGTTCCTAAATTGATACAACCTGTTCCAACTAATATTGCTAGCATAATTGTACATTTCAAAATTTGTTTCATATTTACAAGGATACATGGTTATAATCGAAAAATGATAAACGATATTTTAAGTTTACCGACTGAAGTCCAGTATTTTTTCTTTTTCGCTCTTGGTGCGATTTTAGGAAGCTTTGGCAATGTAATTATCTATCGATTGCCCAATGAAGTCTCGATAATTAAGCCGGACTCGCATTGCTATAGTTGTAAAAAAGGAGTCCGTTGGTTCGACAACATTCCTATTTTGTCTTGGTTTATTCTTCGCGGAAAGTGTCGAAACTGTGGAGCCAAGTTTTCGTTTCGCTATCCATTTGTCGAATTTTTGACAGGCCTTTTGTTTTTACTTAGTTTCCATTTCGTCGGATACCATTGGTTTTTAATCGAAGTACTTATTTTTCAATTTGGAATTGTAGTTTGTAGCTTTATTGATTTCGATCATATGATTTTACCGGACGAATTTACTTTAGGTGGAATCTTGTTAGGCTTGGTGGGCGCACTTTTAAACCCTGAGCGAGAATTGTTAGATGCGTTCTTGGGAATGCTTTTTGGCGGGGGATTTCTTTGGTTTATGGCTTATGCGTATTATTTAATTTCAAAAAACGAAGGAATGGGTGGCGGTGATATAAAACTTCTTGCCTGGATCGGGGCTTTGCTGGGATGGAAAGCAATTCCCTTTGTAATTATGTCGTCAGCTTTGCTTGGATCTTTTGTCGGAATATTAGTGGCTATAAAAAGTAAAGACGGATTGAAAACAGCAATTCCTTTCGGCCCCTACCTGGCCCTAGGTGGGGTTTTATTCATCTTCGGTGGTCATGAGTGGGCAATTAAATACTTTAATTTGTTTTTGCCTGGATTTTGAACCTGTAGGGTATTTGACTCTTATGTAAGTCCATCTATCATTAAAAATAAAAGGCTGTATGTTTTTTAGCTCAAAAAAAATTTTAGGTCTCGACATAGGGACCAACTCTATTAAAATTGCGGAATTGGATGTTTCCAAAACAGGAGCTGTCCTGCAAAGCTTTGGCTACATGCCAACTCCTATAAACTCAATGGCACCAGAAGAAATTAAAGACGTGTCGGCGCTGGGTTCAGCGGTTTCCAATTTGATTTCCGAAATTAAAACAAAACGAAAGACGGTATGCGCAGGACTAAGTGGTACATCGGTTATTGTCCGAAAAATTACCATGCCCAAGTTAGATGGGAAGCTTTTAAAAGAACAAATAAAATTTGAAGCGGAACAATACATTCCTTTTGATATTAATAATATTTCATTAACACACGTCGTTTTGCCATCACTGAGCCAGGGAAGTACGATGGACTTGTTATTGGTGGCTGCGCAAAATGAAATCATTACTCAGTATTTGGCGACGATTGAAAATTCAAATTTGAAATCAAGTATTTTTGATGTCACTGGTTTTGCTTTGGCAAATGTATTTGAATATAATTATGGGCGCATCAAAGATCAAAACATTGGCCTTTTTAACTTTGGAAGCTCGGTTACCAATTTTATAGTTATCAGCCAAGGCGATATTGTTTTTTGTCGAGATATTTTAGTCGGTGGAGCGAACTACACCAGTGAGATTTCAAAAAATCTAGGGATTTCATTCTTAGAGGCCGAAGCGTTAAAAATATCAGCATCAACAAAAAAAGATGTTCCCGAAGACGTAGTGAACTATATTAATTTTACTACAGAATCTATTATCGAGGAAATTAAGAATTCAATGGACCTATTAAATGTATCTACCAATGGCTTAACGTTGGGGCGATGTTTTTATACTGGTGGATCGTGTCAGACATTTGGTTTAATCGATTCACTGGTTAAAAGCACGGGAATCCAATTTGAAGCGCTTAACCCTTTTAAACGTATACAGTCCAATCCAAAAAAGTTTTCCTCAGCCTATGTAAAACAGATTAGTAATTTGTCTCCAATATCTTTGGGATTGGCACTTAGAGAGGATTCAGATCATGATCCGAATTAATCTCTTAAATCAAAAAATACGATCACAAGTAAACCCGCAGTTAACGACCATTGCTGTAAATGCAGATATCGTGATGACTCGGGACGAAATTCAGAAGCAAGCATTTTTCAGAGTTGTGATCCTAATTTTATTTCCAGCCCTGTTTTATTTATACGATAATTACTATTATCAGGATCAAATGAATTCTCAATTTCCGCCGCTTGAGAAAAAAATAGATGATTTAAGTAAGTTTAACGCGGCAAAAGAAAAATTTGTTAATGATATTAAGCAATTTGAAAAAGAAGGAAAGGTGATCCAAGACAAAATTAATAAAATAAATTTTTTGGACGCTCTTCGTGGGTATGAAATCGAAATTCATAAGTTCTTTCAAAAAACCTTGCCCCAAAAATTATGGTTTGATGAATTGATCTATACTTTTGATCAAAAATCCGAAGCCGGGGTAAAAGGTGAGATTAAAATTAAAGGGCTTTCGCATAATCCATCCGATATTCAGCTTTTGAGAAAAGCGATTAAAGAAAATATACTTTTCACTGAGTGTGAAATTCAAAAGCAAAATACTGTGGATTTCGAAGGGCAAAAGGTAGAAAGCTTTGAACTGATAGTAAAAATGGAGAAGCGACTGTGATTCAGATTTTAGCCAAAATCGTATCTTTAGACTATCCGAAAGTGGCCGTCATTGGGCTGTTTTTGTGTGGACTCTATTATTTTCTTTATTTTCAAGATACGACTGGTCAACTAGAGACAAAATTGACAGGTTTGCAGAATACTCTGAAGGCAGAAGAAGCAAAGGCTAAAGACACTAAAGAGACAGAGTCTCGTGCTGAAGTTGTTAAAAAAAATGTATCCGAATTAAGCCGCAATTTAGATACTGTTCAAAAACGGCTTCCTAGTAACATCACAACCTCAGATGTCATTTCGTTTATCGAATATTTTTCGCGGGAAACGCAAATTCAAATTTCATCTAAAACTCCTTTGAATCCGCTGCGAGAAGATATTACTGAAAAGCTGCCGGTAAGCATTAGCTTTTCGACCACCTATGCAAAATTAGGTAAATTTTTTGTTGCAGCCGCGAATTATGATCGCATTACAACTATTCCAAAATACTCTATCCGAAGATCGCCAGAAAAAGATTCCCAGAATTTGCAAATTGATATGGAAATAAACGGATACCGAGCTTTTGAAGCAAAAGAAGAAGTCAAAAAGGAACAGAAATGATCCTTAGATTTTTAATTTTTTTAACGTTCCTGACTGTTTCGTTACTGGCGTTTGCTCAAAAACCAGCAGTGGCAGTGAAAGCCGCTACGATAAATGCAAGTAAACCCGTGGCCGTTCCGGTTGTAGCTCCGCCGGCAACTCCTCCAGTTGCTAAGCCTGGCGGTGCTTCCGCAGCACCGACAAACCCGAACTCCTCCCAACCAAATTCTCCAGAAAGTAGCCCTGCCCCACGCCTCGCCGCTCCGGGGCCGGCAATTCCTGGGGTGCCCCAGCCGGAAGAATTTACTGAAGAAAACTCAGGATTAGTTTTAAAGAAAAATACATTTACCTATGATAGCAACGAAGGCCGCGACCCATTTAAAATATTTCGAGAAGTTCCTATATTTGGGACGGGTCCAGGCCCTGATCCAAAAGCCAATGAAGGTCCCAAGTTACCCAATCATTCTGAGAAAAATATTCGAACGGCTTTGATTCCTAACGAGATAAAACTAGTTGGAATTTTATTTAGAAAAGCAGACTCGATTGCCTTAATTTCTGTTATCGGTGTGAAAGGACTAAATAGATTGAAAATCAATTCACCAATTGGACGCAATGACGGAAAAATTATAGATATTAAGCGAGACCAAGTGGTTATTGAACAGATTAAAGATTTTGACGGCCAAAAATTTACTGAAAAAGTGACTTTAGACGTAAGACCTAAAAAAGAAGAAAAAACAAAGAGGTAATTTTACATGGACGTAAAAAAAATAATACTTTGCTTACTGGGCGCAGCTTATTTGCTGGTATCGTGTTCAAGCGCGCCTACAAATAGTGAAGAAGACTTTGCAGCTCAAGATGCATCGGCGCCAACGGATTCAAGCGCAGACCTTTCTACAGATGCGGCCGCCTCGAATCAGTCTGCACCAGTCGACGAGTTTTCTGAAAACAATCCAGCACCGCCACCAGAAAGTGCTCCCCAAGATCAAGCTCAAGTACAACCCCAAGATTCGCTGGAGCCACAACCCGTTGATCAGCCCCCTATTGAGCCGCAACAACCGATTGTCGAAAACACTCAAAAGCCACAGACTGTGGTTTTGGAATCTCCGGCGCCATCTAAAAATTTGCCAGTACATATTACTAACGTTGAATTTAAGGCAAATGAGTCGGGCGGAACTTTAGTAATTTCAACTTCTGGAAATTTCAAATTCAATCAAACTAAAAATACGGCCAGTCGACAATTGATACTAGAGATTCCAAATTCTACATTGGACAAAAAAGCCTCACGGCCCTTGTTGCTTAAAGATTTCAAAGGCGGCATTGGTGCGGTATCGACATACTATTCAGCGAGCAATCAAACAACTCGAGTAATACTTGAATTAAGACAAGGCGCCCCTGACCTATTAGTTCAGCCAGAAATGAATTCATTGTTGGTAGTCACCAATGAAGGAGCTGTACAAACTGACCAAGTTTTAAATACCGAGAAATTGCCAGAGCCTAACAAAAATGCAGATGTCACAAACAATTCGGGAAATGCCCGCGCCGGTTCTCAAAACATCGCGGATGCATTTAATTCTAAAAATTTTGAAGGTGAAGAAATTGACTGCAATTTCAATGAAACAAATACCAAAGATCTTTTATTGTTTATTGGAGAACAAATTGGAGCCAATATAATCGTGGATGAAATTCCCGAATCAACGGTAGATATAAACATTCAAACAGTTCCTTGGGATCATTGTGTTGCAATTATCTTAAAATTGAAGCGCCTGGGGTATTCAAAGATTGGAAATATTCTAAGGGTCACTACGCTTGAAAATATTAGAAAAGAAAATGAAGAGGCCCTCAAGTCTTTAAAAGACAGTGAAGAACTGGCGCCGCTGAAAGTGAGATTGTTTCCAATCAGTTTCGCAGATGGAAAAGATTTAGAAAAATTGATTTCGACATTTTTGACTAAAAATCGCGGTTCCGCGTCGTTTGATTTAAGGACCAATTCTTTTATAGTGACTGATAGTGATGATGTCTTGCGCCAAATTGGGATTATGATAAAAAATTTAGATACTCCGCCTAAACAAGTTTTAATTGAAGGTAAAATTGTCGAGGCAAGTACCAACTTTAGTAAGCAAATGGGTATCAATTGGGGTTTTTCGGGTTCCCCAGTAAAATTAGGAAGTAAAACGTCTTTTACTCCAAATTTTTCAATTGGATCGCCAAACAAAGGTGGAGATTCTGGCGATAACTCTCTGGGCTTTAATGTAGGCGTGATTGATTTTATTGGTAGTTTGACAGCGTCTTTGGCGCTCCTTGAAAAGGAAGATAAAGTAAAAGTACTTTCTTCACCAAGAATTGTTACCATAAATAATCTGGAAGCCAAGATTGGTACAACTGCGCTCATTAAACCAGTTTCAAAGGACACCACTGGAAAGTTTACAGAAGGATCACCGGTTGAAGTAAAGTTGAATTTAAACGTGAATCCACAGGTTACAAACGATGGATCGGTAAAAATGAAAATCGATGTGAATCGCGATTTCACAGGCGTTGCTTCAGATCCATCCATATCAAGTTCAGCACCAAAATACAGTCGAACAATTTCCACCAATGTTTTGGTAAAAAATGGGCAGACCTCTGTAATTGGCGGTGTGTTTCAAAACGATACGTCTGAAGGCGAGATTGGGATTTCTGGATTGAAAGATATACCAATATTTGGATTTTTATTTCGACAGAAACAAACAGTTAGAGCCAACACAGAATTATTAGTATTCCTAACTCCTAAAATTTTGAGTTATAATGAAAATGGAGAAGCTAATTCTAACTAGGGTGGGTTATGAAATATTTTAAAGTAATTTTAC
>JAYTTH010000192.1:0-1952 GCA_043745515.1 Pseudobdellovibrionaceae bacterium
GCATTGAAAGACCGAATCGACGTTGTGGTTCGTGCGGTTCCGTTTAATTCTGGATTTATTGATGTTTTGTTGTCGCGAATAGAATCTGGAGTCAATCCAGAAGATGTCGTTCCCCAGGATGTTATATTTTCTGAAAATGAACTCAAGTTAATTGGTCAAGAAATTCAAAAAGTTGTAGTTCCCAAAAATGTGTTAGATCAATTGGGTTTCTTCCTTGGTCAGTTAGATTTTTGTCAACGGGCATCCCCGGATTTTGAATACCTATCAAAAGACACCTTACATTTAAGTGGGCGCACAGTGGCTTCAGTTTGCAACGAAGATTGCCCCTTAGATAAAAAGCAACACCTTTGCACCCAAACTGAAAATGGGGCCTCTGCACGGGCTTACATGACGTGTCTCCATTTTGCAAAAGCGCTGGCCTATTTTCGCGGGATGAAAGAAGTAAGCTGGGAAGATTTGCGGCAAATTGTACCTTGGGTACTTCACGAAAAATTGAAGCCCAACCAGCGAAGTGCTTTTTTCGAAAGCGAAGATAATCAGATGCTATTGCAAGATCGCGTGGCATGGATTCGTAAAATGATGGATCAATCGGCATTGCAATACGTGGCTACTGAAAAAATTCGGATTCAAATCCAGCAAAGCAAAGATCTCCTAAATAAGGGATTGGACGGTGTTACTCTGGTCGAAGTAAAAAAACGACAGGAACATATCCTAAATTTAATTAAAGAATTGGGCGAGCGATTTGAGTTTTCTGGGTATTCTTATGAAATGTTACAGCAATTGAAATCGTACTACAGCCGATATCAAAACTACGCCCATTGGGCAAAATCATCAGAAAAATGACGGGTTTTACCGCTTTTCAGCAGCTTGAGGAGCAATTCAAACAGCCATTTGCTCGATGGAGTCCGGCCGCCTGGAATTCGTTGGTTACTTTGGTTTTGCCTACTGTGTTGCCCGAATTAAAAAAGCAACTGAGTGACACGCAATCCAGCGCAGTTATTGAAGGCTATCTTAAGTTAGTCGCCCAGGGAATTGGCCGGGGACATTTTTTTCCTCACAGTGAAAATATTTTTCCAAATTTTTTCATTTTTTCATGGGAAAAATTAGTTCCTCGGTGGTTAATTCAAAGTTCCACAGTGACTGAAAAATTAGAATTAATGGCAAGGCTATGGAATCTTTCCGAGTCCCTTAAAGAGCAACCGGCATGGATTGAACACCTTCTAATTGCCAACTTAAATTCGTCAAGTCGAATGGAAGATATCGCTGTCGAATTGCAAAATATTAATACGTTGGTGATGGAAGCAAAAACACCGACGGTGACTCCGCAGGATAAAATCGAGAATTTTAAATATGTTTCAATCGATTTTCCGACCTCGCCATTTTTTTTGCCCCATCAAATCATCGTTGAAGCGCCAGGGTTACTTACCGTTTCCGGATTAAAATTTGATAATGAAAAGTTAATCGAGGAGCACTTTTATGTGTTGCTGCGACCTACACCAAAAGTATTCACTCAAAATTTAGAGCTGCAAAATTCAAATCCTGTTGACCGCGTGGATGCTTTTAACATCTTGGTAGGCAGGATGGCAGAAGCTATTCCACTCGAAGTTGAGAGTTTTGCAGTAGGGGATCGCTTTATTTCTATAGTATTCAAAGGGTCTCAACGGATTCACCTTTGGGAGCTAACATGATTACCGAGATTGAACCGGGTCTTGCCAAATGCTGGCATGTGGCTTTAGACTATTGGGGCACTTCCATTCAGCTTTCAGACCCTGTTGATCTTGGGACACTCGAAAAAGATGCTGATAGAAAATCAATTGCCTATATCAATTTGAAAAAGCGACAAGTGGTTTACAATAGAGTTTTTTTTGAGCAAAATAAAATTCTTCACTGTTTGCCGGCGGCCTTTGCTCACGAAATTGGTCATCATATTAGATTCCCAGCAACGCAAAAAA
>JAYTTH010000193.1:0-1950 GCA_043745515.1 Pseudobdellovibrionaceae bacterium
TGATTGCCAGGCGACTGCGCGAGATGGGTTACTATAGCGAGATAAAACATTTTGCCTATCCTATCGAGGATATCAAAAAAGGCAATTATGATGGCATATTTTTAAGTGGAGGGCCCCATTCCGTTTATGAAAAGGGAGCGCCGTATCGAAGCATGAAAGAATTGGTCACAGTAGCGCCGATCATGGGGATTTGCTATGGGATGCAATTGATCTGTCATGATTTAGGCGGCAAAGTGGAATCTGCTAAAAATCGTGAATATGGGTATAAAACCGTAGCATGGTCGAAATCGCCTTTTTCTGATGGTTCTAAAACTCAGCCAGTTTGGATGAGCCACGGAGATGTTGTTGTCAGCGCTCCTGCCGATTATACGGTTGTTGCTAAAACAGACGATCACCCGGCGGCCATTGAAAAAGACAGTATTTTTGCTGTTCAATTTCATCCTGAAGTCGCGCACACCCAGCGGGGTGATGAAATATTGAAATATTTTATTGGCAAAACAAAAGCCAAACAGAATTGGCACGTGGAAGATTTTTTAAAATCAATTCAAGCACGTGTAAAAAACGAAGTGGCGCACAATCAGAATATACTTTGTGCCTTGTCCGGCGGGGTTGATTCTAGTGTTCTTGCGGTCATGCTGACGAAGATTTTTGGCAAAGAGCGCGTATACTGTGTATTTGTTAACAATGGTCTATTAAGAAAAAATGAATTTGAAGCGGTTATAAAATCCTATGAATCGTTGGGTTTAAATTTACATCCTGTCGACGCGTCTGAAACGTTTATAGGTGAATTAAAAGGAATCAGCGATCCCGAGAAAAAACGAAAAACAGTTGGTCGAGTCTTTATCGAAGTTTTTGATAAAGCGGTAAAATCAATTCAGCAAAGTGACAAGGTTGATATTCATTTTCTGGCCCAGGGGACACTTTACCCTGACGTGATTGAAAGTGTTTCCGTTACAGGTTCTTCGGTGACAATTAAATCCCACCATAATGTCGGTGGATTGCCTGAAAAATTGAATTTTAAATTGCTAGAGCCATTTAGGATGCTCTTTAAAGATGAAGTTCGAAAATTAGGTAAGGCCTTAAATTTAACTGACGAGTTGATTAACCGCCATCCGTTTCCCGGTCCAGGCTTGTGCATTCGAATTATTGGAGAAGTAACCAAAGAAAAATTGGCAATACTTAAAGAAGCCGATGCTTTGTTTATAGATTATTTAAAAGAGAAAAAAATATATACGGAAATCTGGCAAGCGTTTTGTGTTTTGACATCTGTACAAACCGTTGGGGTGATGGGTGATGGTCGAACATATGAATCTGTCTTAGCACTTCGTGCAGTTACTGCGAGCGACGGTATGACGGCTGATTGGTTTGAATTTAATATGAAAGATTTACGAGAAATTTCCACCCGCATTACAAACAAAGTAAAAGGCGTTTCGCGGGTAGTTTATGATGTTACTAGTAAACCGCCAGCAACGATTGAGTGGGAATAGTCCATGTCTGAAATGATTCCTTTTGTTCATTTGCATTGTCATTCCGAGTACTCGGTACTTGAAGCGACTCCGCGAGTAAAGCAAATTGCTAAAAAAGCTGCAGAACTAGGAATGAAATCAGTGGCATTGACCGATAATGGATCCATGTTCGGAGCGATCGAATTTTATTTTGCATGCAAGGAAAATAATGTAAATCCAATATTGGGACTAGATGCCTATATCTGTGAAAATAGACTGGAAAAAAAAGCCGATCGTGATGCTTTTATGGGCCCTCGACGTTTGGTTTTATTGGCTAAAAATATTAACGGGTATCGTAACTTATGTCAGCTGAGTTCGATAGGGTATCAAGAAGGGTTTTATTGGAAACCTCGAATTGACTACGAGGTTTTAAAAAAATTCTCTGAAGATATTATAGTTTTAAGTGGCGGTCATCGCGGTGATTTGACAGAGACCTTTTTAAAAG
>JAYTTH010000194.1:0-7103 GCA_043745515.1 Pseudobdellovibrionaceae bacterium
CGGATTGTAAACTATATTATGAACTAGGTAGTAAATGAAATAAAAGTGGATTCTTGAACTTTTTTTTGATCATGATGACAACTCCAGTAAAACTAAAATTGTTGCAAATCTAGACTAAATTTACACGAGCCCTTTGCAATAGGGTCTACGCTTTCCCGTCAAATGCGTAACCCCTGGATCAAAAGTTTGGAACCTCAAAATAATTTTAATTTTCCCAGACTTACGAGACTATGATTTTATGGATATCAAGTGTTTGTGATCGCCAGAGAAATCTATTTGTTTAGGTTTCTCCAGGTTTACGCCTGCTAAGCTTTTTTAAGAAATCTGTAAAACTCGTAGCGACAGAGACAAAATCGGCACTCGTTATAGCTTTATCTTCTGCCTGCAGATTAAACACCCTGTCGCCAGCAAGTAGGACGTGGTACTGTCTTTCATCTGGAGAAATATTAAGAAAAACCTTTGCGGGTCCATCGCTGCCGCCAATTGGAATAATGCCTTTCGGCACTCTCCAGTAGTCTAGGCAAACCTTATATTGTTCTATCAACCCATATTGATAATCGGCCTTCGGATCAGCGAATCCTAACCACCAACTAAAATCAAACCAATCGAGATTGGGAATGTCATCTTCATGACGGAGGTCCACGTACAGGCACGCATCGCTTTCAGACGGATTGTTGATCTGCGCCATTTGAGGACCGTTATACTCCAGTAGGAATTGACGATAATCTTCTGGTAGAATGAATCCCACCAAACTTTCGAAATCGAGAATCTGCTTCTCCACGATTTTTATGCCAGAGGGAATAAATCTTATTTGTGAATGGCGCACCAGAAGCCTCCAAATGTTCCGACCTCATAATAGATGATATTGTAGTTCTAGACAACCTTTTCCCAATCGATAGTCTTTGTCCAAGCGGGAGCCTCAGCTCCGGACTCTATAAGCTCACCGCGCTTAACTACGCGACGAATAGTATTGCGACCAACATTTAACGATTTTGAAATCTTGCGGGCCGAATAGCCACGCGCATGTAATTCTAATATCTGTTTCTGCATCTGAATCGACACCCTCATTTCCACCTCTGAAAATGACGGCACCAAATCTGTCGATGGACTTCGAGAACTTTTTAACACCGGTTTGGGGTTTTGTCCTATCGAGGCTATTTCAGACTTCGATTTAGAAATTGAAACAGAATTCGCAGGGGTTTGGAAGTTTATGAAAGATACCTATTCTATAGGAATGTTACCATATCCTGAAAAACAGGAACTCAAAAGATTATACGACACCTTAAGTTGACCAATTTAAGCACCTTTTCGTAAAGCTCGCATTGTGGGTGCAAAATCATGTGGGGACGCTAGATCAAAATATTTCTGATATAAACCAGAATATTCAGGTTTGAGAAATTTTCCTCTTTCCATATAAGGAAAAAGATCAGCATAGGTTTTCACAACATCGCCTGCGATTCGGCGGTTGACGTGATGTCTAGATATTTGATTGGTGGCTTGCAACCCAGCACCGCCTAAAAGCTCACTAAAAGCTTCTAATGTGTTGTGCTGATAATTAAACACGCGTACTTTTTTATCCGAGGGAACTAAACCTTGAATTAAATTTGGATTGCTGGTGGCGACCCCAGTCGGACAATGGTTCGTGTTGCACTGGCGGGCTTGGATGCAGCCAAGAGCTAGCATCATGCCGCGAGCTGTATTGCACAAATCTGCGCCCAAAGCCATTCGTGAAAATAAATTAAATCCAGTGAATACTTTACCAGATGCAATGACTCGAATATGCTTTCTTAAATCAAAGCCAATCAGTATATCATGAACAAACGTTAACCCTTCTTCTAGTGGTGCCCCAACGCTATCTGAAAATTCCATTGGCGCCGCCCCGGTCCCACCTTCACCGCCATCAACGGTTATGAAATCAGGATAGATCTTTGATTCAACCATAGCTTTGCAAATGGCGACAAATTCATGGGGTTGACCAATGCAAAGCTTAAATCCAATCGGTTTGCCACTTGAAAGTTCACGCAATTGTTTTACAAATTGTAGCAATCCAGTTGGCGTTGAGAATGCCTTGTGCGACGGCGGTGAAACGACATCTTTACCGGCTTGCACTTTTCTAATTTCCATTATTTCAGGGGTGATTTTCGCGGCTGGCAAAATGCCACCGTGGGATGGCTTTGCACCTTGAGACAATTTGATTTCAACCATCTTTATATTTTCATGATTGGCCATTTTTTTAAAGTCTTCAGCCGAAAAATTGCCGTCATCTGTACGGCACCCAAAATAGCCCGTTCCTATTTGCCAAACCAAATGGCCTCCACCCGCAAGATGATAGGGACTAACGCCTCCTTCTCCGGTGTTATGATAGAATCCTCCCAAAGCGGCGCCTCCACTAAGGGCCAATACAGCGTTTTTACTTAAAGCACCATAACTCATTGCTGAAATATTAAATACGCTGGCGGCATAGGGCTTTTTGCAATCAGGCCCACCAATGATTACTCGCAAACTTTCAGGATTTACTTTTTTCGGTGCCAAAGAATGATTCAGCCATTCATAGCCTTCTTCGTAAACATTTTTTTGAGTCCCGAACGGCAAAGTATCGGTTTGTTTTTTGGCCCTCTGATAAACTACCGATCGAATTTCCCGAGCGATTGGAGTCCCATTTGTTTCAGATTCAATAAAATATTGTTGAATTTCAGGTCGAATCATCTCAAATAAATATCTGAAATTTCCAAGGACAGGAAAATTTCTAAGAATCGCCCGCTTATTCTGAAATGCATCTCGATAACCGAGCGCCACAATTGGACCCACAACTAAGAGGGTCCAAAGCACCATGGGGGATGCAATCGATCCAATGGAAATTCCCGCCAAAATTATCGTAGAGAAAATAAAAAAAGGCTTTCTCACTAAAGACCTCCGATAGGTAGTTTGCTACAAACTTCCTATCGGAATTAGACATCCATTTTTAAACCTAGGCTTCAGACTTTTTAGACCTAGGTCTACTTACTTCAATGCTTTTAGCAGGGCACTATGACTGATAACTCCAATACCTGGGACTTCGCGATTCAAAATCTTTTGCTGTTGGCTATCACTTAATTTATTTCCATTTAAATAAACTTCGGAAATTCCTTCTTTCCCTGTGGTTGTAACAACATGAGTGATTATAGACACTTTAAATCCAGGGAACTTCATGTCTGCTTTGGCTACAATTTCTGTGTGACTCGTATTTTTTGAGTCCGTATAGTCACCTTTGGATGCTAGTTCGACAGTTGTTGTAAAATCAATTTGCTTTTCTAAGGTAATGTAACTTCCAGTCAAATTAGCAGATGAATACAGCTTGTTGGCAGAATCTATCATCGACGTCATACCAGAAATATTAGTATCGACAATCATTCCTCGGGCATTCAATAATTGCTGATACTCGGGCTTTTTAATTAACATTTCTAATTTTCCGTGCGCGCCTGTGGCCGTACCAAGTTGTTTAACGGTCGACGTCATATCATAGGATTCTATGACCGCCTTCAATTCGCCTTCCATTTTTTGCGTAAAAGGACAGTTAGAGTTTTTTTCAACCAAACCATATTTAACAGTCATTGATAAAACATCGCCTTTTTTTATTTGCTTGGATTCCCCATCTTTAGGAAAAGTGGAATCTATAATCGGAGTAGAAACATCACAATTAGCCTGAATTTCTTTTAACATATTATAGGAATTTAAATCCTGCTTTTTAAGTTTTGCTTCCCCGTCTTTAATTTCTGCCGTTTTAATTTCTTTACTCGGTGAAATTAATTCTCCCGGTGGCAGCATCATTTTTTGTTTCGTTTTAAATGTCTTAGAAAGCTCGTCTAACTGAGCTTGTGACGGCATTTCTCCTTTTTCAGGAACTGCGAACGCTACCGTTTCTGGAATTCGATCCTGAAATGGTGTTATTTTGTCATCACCTTTATTTTGGCATGAAACTATACTTAAAACCCAAATAGAAATCAAAATGAACTTGAACATATTAATTAACCCCTTAAAAATTTGTTAAGGGAACCGGTAGTATGAAAAGCTCTGAATTTCAACAACTAGCGTTTAAAACAAGAGCCCAAGAGTAGAACATACAGGTTCGTCAAATAAACTGACACATGGCATGTTCAATCGTTTCGCTCCAAAAAGGCTATTTGGTTTTCTTAGAAACGCAAAATCGTAATTGCCGCTGGGCCGGCTGTCCACCGCTTGTAGCGAGCGCCACGACACAGCGGAAATACATTAAATACCCTTCGGGAAGTTCGACGACATTCGGTTCACCTATGTCGACAATTTTATCGTCAAAAGGCGGAGTCGTATTATTTATCGAAATAACCGGCCTAACGGCACTGTAGGCAGATCCATTCCAATCGGCAGTCATAATCGCAAAGATTGCTGGAGCTGTATCTGCGCGTATCCAATAGGCTTTGGTTTTATCTTCAGAAAAAGAAGCTTCATAGTCGTTAGATGTTGATGAAGAAAGCCCCGGAACCAACTGGGCCCCTGATAACGTGCCGTTAGTTACCGTTGCATAGTAGTAGCGTTGCAATTGATCTGATCGACAGCTAGTCCCAGCCAAATCAGACCTTCGCGACTGCCAATAAACAGTTCCACTGGCTGCATTTCCAATCAAAAAAGGATTGTCATCATGACAGCCACCGCTGCCGTTGACCGGTGAAGCCAGATCCCCAAGCACCTGCCAGGTTCCTGAAATCAGCTGAGCCAATTTAATTTTATTTCCAGTTACTGGATAAGCTGTGAATAACATATAGTCTTTAGTTGAATTAATTGCTGGCCCACCCAAATCAACAGCATTTGAATAGTTGGCGGTTGAATACGTAATTGAAAAGCCAGTACTACTTAATTTAGCATTGAAAATCTGCAAAAATTTTGAGGTATTTTCTAAAGTCAATGGCGCACCATTAATTACTTCATTGCCGCTATTAAAAAGGAATTCCTGTGCGTGTTCCCCCGCCTAGAGATGACGCTAGGATTGTCTCATAGAACCGCAAAGATAGCATCTTCATTTAACAGATCATTTTTAAATAAATTTATTCGATCTCAAGACGAGGTTCCTCGAAAAAACTTGTCTCAATTAGATAATCCAAAAGATCAAAGTCTTAGGCACAACTTTTAATGGCAAAAAAGACAGTCTCCAATTTTCTATTTTTTTGTGTCTAGTAAAACTATTTTAGTTTCAAATACTTGTTCATTACTTTTAGAGCTATCGAATTTTGATTCAAATCATAGTTGGCATACCATAGTCTGTTGGCAACAACTCCGGTGTAACTTCGTTCGTTTTCTATTCCGTTTTTTTGATTTATTTTTTCAAATAGAAACCTCATTCCACTTTCTATATTTGGCATAAATTGGGAATTTGTTCCATGGGCCTTTTTAAATGCTGTTTCATAGGTAATAAAGGCATTCAAAATATAAGAGGTTTGTATGATCGTCGGCTCGGCCTCAACATATATTTTTTGAATATACGATTCATGACTTTCACCCCAGCCACCTGATTTTTGTTGGTGACTGACCAGCCATTTTAAAGATTCAATGGCCTCTTTTTCGGGTAGGCAGCCAGCGGAAAGCAATGCATCCAAACTTTCTGCCGTTCCATATCCATAGGCTACTAGCCATCTGCCATTCCAGATACTTGGCTTTTTTTGTTGCCTCGAGGCTAAAATAAAATCACATGCAGACTTCATTACATTTGAAGAAATCAAAAACGCCGTTGCTGGATTCTTTTGCAATTTTACAAAAAACCGTACGATCCTACTGGTGACATCAGACTGAGATAAATCTGACGTTTCAGGTGGATTCAATAGATTAAAAGCAAACGTGAATATTTTTGAAACACCTTTTTCCCAGGCAGGAAATCCACCGTCAGAATTTTGCATTCCAAGCAACCATTGGACACCTAAATTAAACTGAGGTGAAGTAAACTGATTAGTTTCAAACAAAGCTTCTAAATTGGTCGCTGTAACGTCAGTATCGGGATATTCTTTAACTTCGGGGGCAAAGCCCCACCCCGCAGCCTTGAGTTTGGGTGACAATATTGTCCAATCTCCAGAACTAAATATTTGAGTTTTTTTAATAAATTCAATGGCATTTTTGAAACGTGGTTGCTTTTCAAAAGACGCTCGATAAGGCGATTCAAGCAAGGCCACTACTAACTGAGGAGTGTCCCAGCCAGCACTGATGGACTGCTGTACATGAAAGGTTCCATCATTTAGTTTTGTTCGCCATTTAAAAGTACCAGCCCAGCCTAAATCTATAATTTTAGAGAAATCCGCAACATGGGCGTCTGTGGCTGCTTTTAGGGCAGTTAGATTTAGGATGCTATTGTAGATCGTGTACCAATGACCTTCCTGAGTCATATGACTGACCAACCAGCCTAGACCTGACTGCGCGTAGAAATCATTTGAACTGTTTAATCCAATCATTCGGCTAAATTTAGTCGGCGAGAATTCGTTGAAAAAGCTTGAACCCGCATCGTTGTACCAGTCATTATTTAATTTTTTCACTTCTAAATGGCGCTGATTGGCTTTTTCAAAGTAATTCCAAACCAAATCCGCAATTAAAAAATTTCGAATTAATCCAGTGTTGCTAATTTGTAGCGGAATAAATTTAGGTGCGCCTAAAATAACATTTTCTGGCAGCGCATCCGCCAGCCAATACGGGGCTAAATCCAAGTGACCCAATAACATTTTTGTGGCAATATTTAATTTTTTAACGCCACCATTTTTTTCAAACCAGGACCAGCTTGGCTGCAGGCGAGTTAAAGTTCGTGGTAAACCCATCTTTTCGTAGCAAAGCAAGATCACGCCGGTAATGTCTAAACTTGGAGTCCCACCGGGCGTTACGCCCCAGTAAATTTTGTCCCCTCGCCACTTTTCAGATCGGGAAATTACCTGATCTCGCTCTTTTGACAATTCAGATTCTTTGCCTAGTTTTACGCCAAGCACATACCAAAGCGCATCTATGCTGGGATTGCTTTCAAAAATCCCATAAATTCCGCCATCATCATTCTGAAATTTATACTGATCCTCGACCAACAATTCAGCAGCCAATTGCGCGGGTTCTTCAATAGCAAAAGC
>JAYTTH010000195.1:0-7068 GCA_043745515.1 Pseudobdellovibrionaceae bacterium
CAAAAAATCATGCCAAACATTTTTGATTCGCAAACTTTGCGGAACTTCGACTCGCTTGTCTGAACCGTTTTTTCAGCACGCTTCTGATTTGTAATGTCGATCGTAAGAGTGAGTATGCTTTGTACGATTCCGTCCTTTTCCAGAAAAGGCGTTGTCATGTTAAGAACCCATTGATCGCCCATTTGAAATTCTGAGCTAACTGTCTCGCCATCGAACGAGCGCTGAAGAGCTTTCATACGCTCTGGACTTGATTTATGTCGGTCTAAACATGACTTCCCAATTAATTCACCTGGTTTAAGTCCGAGGTTAGATAAATAACGTCCATCAGAAAAAGTGTAATTCCAATCAGCGTTTATTTCATTGAGCGCGATGGGAGCATTTTGAAGGACTGCTTGAAGTCGCCTTGCCAGATCAGCAGCGGTCTGCCGACTTTCGAAAAGGGATTTCTCTAGGCTCGATTCTTCAGTGATGTCTTTTGTGATTGCGACCATTCCCGATTGCGTTCCGCCTAGGTCTAATAAAGGTGAATACTGGGTCTCTATAATCCGATCACCAAAATTCGTAACGTCGCTAAAGCTTTCCCCTGAAAGCGCTCTCTTCAACTGGGTGGCCGATGCTGCTCCCTCTGGCCGATTCAGCAGGTCCCAACCCACGGCTTCGCCTGGTTTTAAGCCAAGATTTACTAGTCCTTTACCTTCGGAAAGTGTCACGATTCCGTTGATATCTGTTGCCCAAAGAATCGTTGGAATTGAAGCAAGAAACTGCGAGAGTTTTTGCTCGGCGAAGTGAGCTTTTTCGATTGCTTTCTTTTGTACATCAATGTCAGTGCAGGTTCCAAACCAAAGCTTTATTTTTCCATTAATGCCTAGTTGGGGCACGCCTCGCGCTAAATACCAGCGGTAGTTGCCGTCTTTGAGTTTAATTCGATACTCGGTCTCATAACTTGATCCAGTTTCTAGACAGTTCATCCATGCGATCTTCGAAGTAGGAACGTCTTCTGGATGAATAATGTCTTCCCACTGTGCCTTATCGATTGAAACACCCGTCAGTTCGGTCCAGTTGGGGCTCATGTAAAGTGATTCGCCGCTGGGGGAAATCTTCCAAACCAATTGGGGAATCGATTCTGTTAAAGATCTGAGATCGGCTGTTCGTTCTTCGACTCGAGCTTCAAGATTGCCCTGTGCATTCAGCAATTCATCTTCATAGGATTTAAGATTGGAGATATCCTGAAGGGCGCCCAAATAACCAACGATCGCATCATTTTCGTCGCGAAGCTGACGTGACTCCGCATTGACCCAGGTGATTATTCCATCGGGAGTTCGCAGTCGGTATTCACATTTGAAGGGTCGTCGCTCGGAATCTGCAGCCATCCACTCTTTAAAGATTTTTTCTTTATCGTCAGGGTGAACTGCATTCTCCCAACCTGCGTCGATAGCTTCTGCCATCGTGAGTCCGGCGACCTTCTGCCAATGTTCGCTTACAAATACAAATTTGCCTTGGGCATCTGTCTGAAAAATACCGGCGGGTGAAAGCTGAACTAGATTTCGATATTTTGTTTCAGCTGCTTCGACTGCTCGATTAGATTCAGCTAGTTCAAAAAGCGATAGGCGTTGCTCTAACTCTCCCACTACTTGGCGTGCGAGTACCTGCAAGAGTTCAGTCTCGGTTGAAGTTAAAGAGCGTTGCTTCGAATCAAGTACGCTAAGAGTGCCTACTGCATTTCCATTTTTTAAAATAAGTGGTGCGCCCGCGTAGAAATTAAATCCTGATTTTACAAGCTGATTGTGTTTGAACCTAACGTCCTGAGAAGCGTTGGAAACTACAAATATTTGATCTTCTTGAATCGCTAATTCACAAAATGATCCGACTCGAGGCACCTCATTCACCGATGATCCAATGCTGGCCTTAAACCAAATGCGATCGCCATCAAAAAAGCTTACGACCGCGGCGCTGCAATTTAACACTTTGGAGGCGAGGAGGACAATGTCGTCGTAAGCTTGCTCTGGCGGCGTATCGACTATTCGTAACGCGTCCAAAACATTCATTTTCTTAATTTGATTCAATCAATGCCTCGCTTGGAATCCTTAATTGGAGTCTCAAAATCTCTTCGGAAATTAATCAACTATCTTAATCATTGCCGTATCATTTCTGATTTTCTAATTTAGGTCCAGTAGGCTACCTGGACAGAAAGTCCTAGCCGTAATGCCGTTTTTGGATGAACATCCCTGCGTGCACCCTGTTTCCCCCTATTTCAGGTTGCCCAAAATGGCCCTGGTTGAATTGGTCTACCCGTTGCAAAGTAGGCTGTCCTAACGAGGAACAAACACGGAACCTGTCAGCCTTTGGATAGCTCGACCTACTTTAACCGCGGGATCATATTATTAAAGGATTTCAACCAATCGAAAACGGCGTTGCTTGTTCGCCGTTATGTAAACAAAACAAATTTGAAAAAAAAGGAATTGCTTCAATCATTAGATGACTCCTTTGGACAAGGAGCAAGCAAGCTGTTTAGTATCGTTTGCAAAGGTGACAAACTGACAGAAATCCAAATTAATTTAATGACGACTACATTGGATGCTAAAACAGAAGAATCCAATATTACAATTAGGAATATGTTAAACAAATCAGCTAACGGTTATATCCGCGGCTGCAAAGACTAAATCACCATCGATAAAATTGGACCGGGATAGTTCAAATAAATCCCATGCTTTCGTTCACAAAATCGTTTATGTTTAAAAAATGATTTTCATTTTATTTCTAGCATTTCCGCTACTATGCCTAGTCGGGGTATTTAGATTGTGGATTAAACAGAAAAGAACTGGGCTTGGCTTAAGTTTACTTGTGGCGGCGATCAGTGCAGCCATTTATACCTGGAGCGTATTTCAGTCTCGATCTTCAACTGCTGCCATTGGATTGATTCTAGTACCGCTTTATGCGTCGATCTGCGGAGTATTGTGCTGGGCGTATCTTCATTTCCGAACGAAGCTGGGGACAATTCCAAAGGTTGCAAGTAAAGCTTGTTTGCTCTGCTTGCTCGCTCTTATCAGCTACGGCACATATGCGGGACTGGCAGTCAAATAATCTTCGTCTGTATTATTCCTTTGCATCTAAAAACACAAACACTCCCCGTCTAACTGCTCTTTCCATTTCGCATACTCTTAATTTAAATGTTTTAGAAAGTTTAATTTTAGGACCTCACGTAGATTGTAAAATTCTTGATGAAACTAAAAAAAACTGAGTGCCAGTCGCGATAGATCTTCAGTTTGTTTTTAGTCCAATCTGTAAGCCTATAATTTTTATTTTGAAAGTTCCTACTATTATCGATACCATGCATCGATGGTATTTAATACAAATTCGGTTTATCAAAAATTTTTTGAGTTAGAAAACGCTATCGATTTAGCTTTTAAAAATCCCATTTGTAAGTTCCCCGTATCACCGGGACGCGATCTGCCTATTTTGGTCCCAGGCGCATTGCCTGCTAAAAAAGGATTGTCATACAAAGAAGGCCAAGCGCGCCTCTTGCATGATTTAGCTAGCATTGAACTACAAGCAATGGAACTTGGGCTGCGAACCTTACATGAATATCCAGAGGCCCCTGAAGAATTTCGGCTAGAACTAGCGGATATCGTTCGATCAGAAGGCCAACACCTAAAGTTGTGTCTAGATGGAATTGAAAAGCTTGGATTTAAATGGGGTGATTGGCCTGCTCACACGATGCTTTGGGCTTCCGTCGACAAATCAGATTCGCTCATTGATAGAATTCTAATCGTTCATCGCTATTTGGAAGGCAGTGGTTTAGATGCCGGAGACACCTTACTGCGCCGTCTAGACGGAGTATTGGAATCACCCCTTCACAAAATCACTAAACAGATATTTGAAGAAGAAATTGGCCATGTTCAATTTTGTTCGCGCTGGTATGGTGAAATTTGTAATCGTGAAGGAATCGATCCTCAAGATGATTTTGGTCCTAGACTTGAGTCATTTCGATACCGGATCCCGAAGAGAATTGAAATTATTAGCAGAAAGGCTCGGGCTCTAGCTGGCTTTACGGAACTTGAAATTGACTACCTTGAAAATCTTCGCAGTCGGATGGCTAAGTTTCAAACTTCTAAAAACGAATGACTTGATTCAATTGCAATGCCGGGGCAACCGAAGCGGGTCTAACTAAATGCGATTTTCAATTTCCATTAGTTGAAAAAGGCTCGGCAGGTAATTCTATCACAAATCGAGTATTTTTTGATAAACTATCGTAGTCAAGCCGACCTTGGTGGCCGTCGATTATTCCTTTTGAAATACTTAGGCCAAGACCTGTGCCTTTGCCAACTGCCTTTGTGGTATAGAAAGGCTGCATTATTTTATCCACAATTTCTTTAGAAATACCATTTCCACTGTCGGTTACGGCGATAGAGATAGTACTTTCAGTCATTGAAATATCTACAGAAACCCACTTTTCTGAAAGCGTTGCCACTGCATCATGCGCGTTGCTTAACAAATTCATAATCACTTGGCTAATTTGCGAAGGACGACAATTGACTATTGCATCACTATTGAAATTTAACCTTAACTCGATAGAATGATTTTTAAATTTTTCTCTGCATAAATCTAAACTTTCCTCTACAATTTTACTAATTTTGACTGGAATTTTAAGGTCGCCTTCTGCATTCCTAGAAAACGATCTTAAACCATTTATGATTTTACTAATTCGCTCTACCGTTTGTTCAATTTTTTTCAAGTCTTCTTTGACAACGTCCAGATCCACGTTCTTAATTTGAATTCGTTTTTTTACAATTCCCGCTAAGCCCATAATTATCGTCAATGGATTGTTGATCTCATGAGCAATGCCGCCAGCCATTTCACCCAACGATGCCATTTTAGCCGAAGCAACCAAAGCGACTTCCGAATGTCTTTTTGCTGAATTGTCCCAGTTCGCACCGACTAACCGTTCGATTTTTCCTTCCTTATCGTAAATGCATTTGGCCGATGCTTTAATATATTTTATATCGCCGTCTTCACTCTGAATTCTAAACTCGGTATCGAGGTGACCTCCGCGAGCAAGAAAGATTTTTTCCAATTCGTCTTTGACTCGCAAAGCATCTTCAGCCAGCAGTGTTTTTTCAAACGCATCATAGTCACCGTTAAATTTATTTTTTTTTACGCCATAAATTTTATACATATTGCTATCCCAAACAAGAGTACCTGTTTTTAGATTCCAATCCCAAATTCCAAATCTTAAGGATTCTATAGCAATCCCAAAACGTTCTTTAACTTTATAAAGATCTTCATTGATAGCTTTTTGCTGACTTATATCCTGGAAAATTCCTCTAAGCTTAGTGACGATCCCATCTTGCCGAATGGCTTCGCAGGTGGTTCGCACATGTATTTTTCTACCTTTTGCCGTAAGGGTTTCTAATTCAAGATCATAGCCAGTACCGTTTTTAATTGCCTGGTCTAAGGCTTCTGAAATAATACTTCGTGATTGAGGCAAAAAATACCTAACACCCGCGTCGACGGTTGGATTGAATTCCAATTGCGAAGTATCATGAATTCGATAGGTTTCCGCAGTCCAAAACAACTCGCCGGTTGCAATGGTTAGCTCCCAACCTCCAAGTTTAGCTATCGATTGCGAAACCTCTAACAGAGTCGTACTTCGCAAAAGTTCATTGTCTATTTTTTTACGATCAGTAATGTCCTGACTGGTGCCAGACATTCGAAAAGGTTTAGCCTCTTTATTGAAATACACTTCACCAGTTTCATGAAGAATTTTAATGGACCCATCTTGTAAAATCACTTCGTGTTCGACACTGTACTTCGCGGCTCCTTTGAGTGCCTGATTAACTAATTCGCTTGTTTCCGCTTTTAGCTTTGGAGAAAAGTGGCTCAAATAGGTCTCATAATCCATTCCTAAAGACGAATCTCTGCCAAAAATTTTGTATTGTTGTTGACTCCACACTATCTTATTTTTTTCGATGTCCCAATCCCACGAGCCCAATTTTGCTTTATGCTGAGCTTCATTTAGAAGGCTTGTCATTTGGGTCAATCGATTGATTTCTAAGTTTACTTCGTTTTGCAATCGTTGGATATGCTGGCTATGGTGAAACAAAATTATTCCAGTAATAAGGAAAGCACCTAAAAAATTCAAAATTCGAAAAGTTTCGACTGGAAAGTCAGCGGGAACCGATAAACCCAAGACTAAAGGTAAAGGGCCAAATCGAGTAAGTAACCAACCGAAAAGAGGTAGGGCTATGCCAATACCTATTTGAATTTTTTTATCGGGACCAAATAATAAAACGGCAATCATCATTGCAGGAAAAAAATAGTATTCAGCCAATAATGGAATATGGATTCCAAAGGGAGTCGTGTAAATGTAAAATACTGCGCTAGCTATAAAAACAAGACGAGAACTATCACCATGCGATTTTTTTTCAAGAAACCATGCCAGCGGGGTAAAAATAAGACCGCCAAAAAACAACAAGATTGCTGTGACAAAAGCGCCCAATAAAAAATATAGAATCGAATAGCCAATAACAAAAACAAAGACTGTAAGCACTAATTTTTTAAAAAATACTTGATTACTATTGCCAAGCACTGAAGCTCTCCGAATATTTCAATTTTTGCCCAGGTTCTATTCGGAACTTTCATAGTATTACTAAGGCAAATTTGAAACACTATGCTAGAAATATGAAAAACAAATCGATTTTGAAGATCTTTTTGACAGGTCCTTTAAAAGATCGTGTGCCTAGGTGAGGATCATTAAAACAAAGCCTCTTGACAACCTCCTCTAGTTGAATCACAGTGGCAAATCGCACTGGTAAGAGGTCATTTTGTCGAACGGTTACTCATCCAAGCATTCTATTTGGCATAGCTTAAAAACATTTTTGGTCGGGAACCCACTTCCAAATGATATGGCCCACAACGAACGGATTTCTAAATCCAAAGCCTTGGCTGTCCTATCTTCCGATGCGCTTTCTTCAGTGGCCTATGCTACTGAAGAAGTATTGATCCCACTATCTTTGTTTGCAACCGCGGCTGTTGCCTGGTCACTGCCGATTGCCCTAGCGATCGCCTTTT
>JAYTTH010000196.1:0-1939 GCA_043745515.1 Pseudobdellovibrionaceae bacterium
CAAAGCCAGGCGCAGTTCAAGCTCTTGACCCAACACAGTAGCAGATATTAAAGATGATTTCGGCTTAGACAACAATGGACTGACTAATTCTATTGCAGGTCCCCGCAATTCAAAACCGGCTCCATTCTGTTTCGCCCGATGTTGCAAAATCAAATTGTAGCTAACTGAATTTTGGTTGGGATCCTGGATTTTTTTATCTAACAGGACGAAATCCAATTCTTTTATTGAAAGTCTTGAAAAATTGCCGGTCTGCTTTTCTAATGCGATAAATTTTTTTTCAGGCAAACTAAGTTCTGTTTCCCAGTCAGATAGGACTGATTTTAGAGACGGTTGATAGTGAAACTTTGTCAAATTAAGGGTCGCAGCAATTCTTTGAAAACTTTCGAAAGGGATTTTCCAAGGTTTGTTCACAGAAAAATCATTTGAATTCTGCTGCTTCACAGAAAAAATAAGTCTTTCAAGTATGCCAGCACAATTATCTTTCAAAAATGTATAGGTGATAGAGTTGGCATCGAATTCATATAAAAAAGCCAAGACTTGCCGAATTTCAGTTCGATTCATTTGCAGATCGAGTTCCCAAATATCACGGCCTTCCAGGTCACTATAATCTTTAATCAGCCGATAATATGGCAGAAACACAAACCCTCCAGAATAGTAGCCAAATAGTCCTTTCAAAGCATAGTCGGCTCCAGATTCATTTCCTGTTTGAGCTGAAAAATTAACTCCGTAATCCAATAATTCTGATTTCGATTTATTTGAAACAAGTTTTAGAAACAAATGGCCAAAACTCGAAGCGGAATTTTTAATGTAACCTGTGGCAAACGACAGTCTTATTTCAGTTATCGACAAAGAATCAAACCAGTTTTCAAACGCATTGCAGTGATGGCTACTGTTTTTTAATTGAGGAAACTCATCGAGCACAAGCTCAAATCGTGCAATTTTGCGGCAAAATGTTTTTTCAGAAATTGAATCGGGTCTTTGTAGTTCTTTAATTGTCGCCACGAGCTCAGCTTTGGGATCTTTTTTGCCGAGTTCAGTAAAAAAAAAGTCCTTTGAATCAATCAAAGACTGAAATCCACCTGTCTTAGAATCGTAAAAGAAATGCCCTAGCCATTTCTGACTAAGGGCAAATTTATTAACATTAGATTCCGTAAGATTGCTTGCTGACGAGGCTGCTGGGCCACTAAGACAAATGGCAATCAGAAAGGCGCGCAGAGTTTTCATCGATTACTTGATTTAGGTTTTTCAGAAACTCATCCGGTTTCAAAGCATGGTGAGTTTGAATTCGTCCAAATTGAGTTCTTGAGACGTCAATGAACGATTGCTTCGACGATTCTGACTGACAGCCATACAACGAAGCCAGGGTTTCAATTTTTTCGCCCTTTCCCATGGACATTTGGCGAGTAATTTCTGATTGATTAACTTCAACATAATATTGAATTTCACGGTCTTTTACCACTATCCCACTTGCAGAACAGTTGGATGTTCCCGAGGTAATTCCTAATGGCTGAGTAAAAAACGAATTGTTAGTTGTCATCGCAAACAACTGTAACCCTTTGGAATTCTTACTAATTACCATAGATCCTAGACCACAGCCAGCATCATTGGCAGACGATGGCAACGAGACAGCAAAAAATGAAAGTCCAAATATAATGATTATTTTTTTCATTGAAAACTCCTTTATACTACTCAGGTAAGTGTGATCTATGTTTTTAGCAATTGCACCAGTATTCAATACTCAGGGCTCCAACCCTAGACACAAGAAGGCATTGCCAATCCTATTTTCCAGCCTTAGGATGATGTAAAATTACAAACAAATTAAAAGGAGATATTATGTTAAAAAATTTGTTATTGATCGCGACCGCATTTTTTGTGTCAACTGGTCTTGCTGAAAAAACGAAGCCTACTAAGGGGAAAGCAGAAGCTAAAGCTGAAACCT
>JAYTTH010000197.1:0-26332 GCA_043745515.1 Pseudobdellovibrionaceae bacterium
GAAAAGAAAGAAGATTTTCAATTTGAAGATATTCCCGATAATGGACTAGATTTCAATTCTGCGGTTGATGCTTTTGAGAACAGTTTAATTCTCAAAGCTTTGGAAAAAACGGGCTGGAACCGCAACCAAGCTGCGGCTCTCTTGCGTCTAAACCGCACAACTCTGGTAGAAAAGATTAAAAAGAAAGGGCTAAGGCCATACGGTGCCGGTCCACAAATGGAAGTATAAATTGAAAAACCAGACTCCCAAATACTCGAATATTTGGGAGTTTTAATTTGATTTTGAATCAAATCTATTTTTTTGCTGTATTAGGTATTGATAAGATTGTCGCAAATTTTTCTGTTTATAATCGACCGGGCCGCGATAAGTGATGAAATTAAACAAACCGTTATCAAAATGACTAAACTTTTCAGATAGTCCGAAGGTATTATGGCAATAGATAAGGGCACCGGCTGGACAAATAATCCTGCTCGATAAAAAATGCCCGCTGAGCTGACTCCCAAAGAGAGAATAACAGAAAAAACAGCACCAATGACGCTCCCCAAGATTCCTATCCCAATGGCTTCAATTGAAAATATAAAGAGAACCTGTCGACGACTGTAGCCAAGACACCGCCAAGTGCCGATTTCTCTGGATCGTTGTACTACCATTTTTATTAACGTGTTTAAGACGCTCAAAATAGAAATTCCAAAAATTATAGCTACCACGAAATTGTTAAATGTATTTAATAAACTTGCTGTTTTAAAATAAATAGAACCAATATTTCTATGATCCCGCCAGTCGACAGCTTTCAAATTCAAACCTTGGTCGTGAGCCTTATCTGTCATTAGAGCGGCGATATTACGCGACTCTGAGGGATCTTTAAGAAGGATTGAATAATAAGAAACATGATTTTGGCCAGTAAGTTCTTGCGCTTGTTGAAGTGGCATTAACAAAAACTTGGAGTCAATCCCTTTGTATCCGCTATCCACAAATCCCGTCACATCAAAATTCATCGCATTGATCGTTCCTGTCGGTGAAACGCTGGTGAGCTGCATATTGTTATCTTTGCATTGAAACTTTCGCTCGCTATCTTCGTAGCCTGTTTTTTTTCGAAGTATTTTTCTCTCGGGCGAAGGCTCACAGTCCAGGCTTTTAGCCAAGGTATAGCCAAGAAGCATGGATTCGGGCGGTGATTCATCAAGGGGAACTCCATAAAGCGCATTTTTATACCATCCGGCTCCTCTAATTTTTTTTGCATTGGGAATATCTATTCCGAGGCCAGAAAATGCCAATCGAACTGTACCGTTCGTAATCATGCCACCGAGTCTTAAAAACGAAGCCCAAGCTTCAACCTGATTATTAGCCGTCAAAAAGTCATTTATAAATTTCTGTTCTTTAGTTTCGAGCTGATACTTCCAGGGTTCAAATCGCCCTTCAGGTTGCCACAAATTTTCATTTTCAATAATAACGTCGGCGTACATCATTCTATGTCTATTCTCAACGTACATGATTCGGCGAGTTTCTTCGACGTAGCCTTGAAAAACAACGAGTGCAACAAAACATGCCGAAATAGACAGGATAGCAGCCATGGACTGACGCCAATGCCTCAATACATTTTTAGTCGATATCAGAGCCAATTTTATCATCATAAATATTTCGTTGCCTCTACTATTCTGTTAAAAGAACTACAATTTGCTGCCGACATTTCTTCTTAATTACCAAATGTGTAGAAATCATTGCAACTAAAATTAAAAAAACCGCCAGCCCAAATTCAAACGCTGGAAGTATCACCATTTTAATCTCAATAGGAACTGCCATCCCAGGAGACTGAAAATGCCATCCCATGGAATCTATAAAAATAGTCAAAGCAAAAAGAACCCCTAACGCCATCAATAAAGATGCCAAAGTTAGGACAAAAACTTCTTTTAAAAATAAGTTTCGAATTTTTGTCTTTGAAAAACCGAGTGATAACATCGTGCCAATTTCTTTTGATCTTTCTATAACATTGATCGTCATTGTGTTCACAATAACAAGGCAAGATGCACCCAAAATTAGGATTGCAAAAAATATTCCCATTAAAAACAAAAATCCCATGGCGCCATTGTAATAGGTGCCAATTCGATCATCACTAAAAGGGATTGCTTCCAAATTTAAATTGGAATTGCCAAATCGTTGATTTAAAAATTTTGCTATTTTTTTTGAATCACTTTCATTTTTCAAGTATATCGATAGATGGCTTAGACCTTCTGTCTTGAGCAGCTTTTGAACCAGTTCAGTAGACGTTCGGATGCTAAAATCCTCTACGTAGGGCATTCCAGTGGTATGAAATAAAGCAAGTCTGGCATTTACAGCACTTAGATCTCCGTCAACCGATTGCCCGGCTAAAGAGACCTCTTTTTTAGAATCACTAAGATCATCTATTGAGCCATTTATACCAATCAATTCAGCGACCCCTTTGCTCACCGATAAACTTTCAGGATTTTCAAAAATCGCATCACCAATAGTCTTTGTTGAGTAATCTCTTAATAATTCAGGCGCCCATTTTGTAACTAGCGGAAAACTTCGAACATAATTATCCACTTTTGGGTCAATACCATCAATTAAAACAGGGATGGATCGTGCGCCGGTAGACAATAATCCCGACGCCGAAATAAATTCACCAATAATTTCTATATCCGGCTGAAATTCAGCTATAATATTTTTAAAGCTACCCAATTCAGCACTAGAGATCATGAATTTACCCGGATTAGAAAAATATTTTTCTGAACCGTTTGGCTTATAAATAGCTATATGTCCAAGGTAATGCAGGTAAACCAAAACCGATTTTAAGGCTCTCGACGTTTTAAAAACGTGCCCCGAAAAAACAGAAATTCCGACAAATGCTACAGTCAATGCAACGCCGCTAGACAGTGATCTTTTCCAATTTCTAAATAAACTTCTAACAGCAATTTTCCATTCCAAATTTAATTTCATTAACTAATCTTTCCGTCAGCAATTAAAATGACACGTTGAACCCTTTGGATTAACTTTTCGTCGTGAGTGCAGAATAGAAAAGTTATCCCTTTTTTCGAATTCAATTCTAGTAAAAGGTCAATTATCTCGTGTGCTGTTTTTGAATCTAAATTTGCCGTTGGTTCATCCGCCAAAATTAGATCTGGCTTCGTAATCAAAGCCCTTGCGATGGCCACTCTTTGACGTTGCCCCCCAGATAGACGATCGGGCAAATGGTGTCCAAAATCAGTTAGCCCAACTTCCTTAAGTGCAGCAATTACACGCGCTTCGCGATCAATTTTTGAAATCTCAGATTGAATTAAAAGTGGCAATTCGATATTTTCAGCAGCAGTCAACACTGGTATTAAGTTAAAGGTTTGAAAAATAAATCCTATTTTTCTATTTCTCAAAATTTCTTTTTCTTTTTCTGTCATTGTGAAAACATTTTGACCTGAAACTATTACTTCACCAGAATCGGCATCGTCAATACAGCCTATCAAATTCAATAGCGTTGATTTACCAGAGCCTGAAGCTCCCATAAGCGCAGTAAATTCGCCCGAGTTAATTTTCAAATTTAAACCTTTTAAGGCCTCAATATTAACTTGGCCTAGTTTGTAGGTTTTCGATACATTTATAAGCTGAACAAACGTGTTAGTTTTCATGACATTATTGTATTCAGCATTTAAAAAAATTGATACATTCGAATGTTTAAACTATCCAAACGACTGGACCTTCGCTTGAGCGATTTGGTCGGGGTCGAGGCGATTTGAGACCCTTCAAGTTTGAAGCAAAAAAGGCCGATAAACTTTTGTGAACCACCAACAGCAAATTACGCCTATTAAAAACTTTCCCCTCGTAAAAATTTTGGGAGTCGGCGCTTCAGGTTGCGTTTATCAAAGTAATATTGGCGAAAAATCCGTCGCTGTCAAAGTCATTTACAGTAATATAAGTGAAACCGAATACATGACCCAATATCGCAAAGAAATTGCAGCACTGTCTTTGGTGAAGCATGCCTCTATTGCAAAAATTCTTGAATTCGGAATGGAAAACAACAAACCCTATATAGTAAGTGAATTTGCTACTGGTGTTTCTGTTTCAGAACTTATCAAGTCGGGTCCGCTTTCAAAAAAAAATATTCTAGCCATTGCAAAAGGGATTACGTCAGCCCTAGTTGAAGTTCATCGTCATGGCTATATTCATCGTGATATCAAACCTGACAACATTTTGGTTTCTGAAATGGACACAGTAAAATTAATTGATTTTGGTTTGGCCGTGAAATCTGATTCAATCGATATTGAATCGAAGCAAGAAATAGTCGGCACGTTAACTTATTGTTCTCCTGAACAGGCGGGCACAACTATATTCGGCGTGGATGGGCGATCTGATCTCTATTCTCTTGGAATACTTTTGTATGAATGCGCAGCTGGTTCGCCTCCATTCAAAAGTGAAAATGTAAATGAACTCCTCAGCCAACATTTGAACAAAGTGCCCGAAAAGATAACTAAAATTAATTTTGAAATAGGTCCGGTACTAGCAGCTATAATAGAAAAACTTATTGAAAAAGACCCAAGCAACCGGTTCGAAAACGCTCATCAGGCGCTTTCAGATTTAAATTCCCTAAACGAACTAGAACTTGATTTTGAGAGAACCGGACAAATTGATATTGGCAAAACAAATGCCAAAAAATCAGCCAGAACTAAGTCGCCCCTCGTTGGAAGAGAAAACGAGATGGTTTTTTTGAACGCATCTTGGAAGGAATTTAACCAAGGGAAGCCTCAATTTGTGATTATTGAAGGCGAAAGTGGACTAGGTAAAACCAGACTATGCGATGAATTTTTAAAAAAAGTCGAAAATGAAAAAACAGTAATATTTAAGGCAAAGTGCCATGCTTTGGAATTTCATCCACACGGGCCAATTGCAGAAATTATTAAGAGTACCATCAATCTATTTAAAGATTTCGACTCGGATCGAAGGAATCTTCTGATATCCAAAATTGATGATATACAAGAAGTACTTATATATGCTTTTCCAGAATTCAATTCAATTTTTCAGTCCAAATTGACAGGCATCCAGGAAGATCGTTTTGGCGCGGAATCAACTGATACAGCCATTGTTGAGTATTTTTTTCGACTTCCAGAAATATTGAAAATGAGCCTAACAATTTATCTGGATGATTTGCAATGGCTTGAACCTCGTGGCCTCGCCATTTTACAAAACCTTACAAAAGATGCTTTGGAAGGTAAAATATTTGTGCTTGGTGCCGTTCGCGGCGAGGCCCAGTATACGGATTTACGCAGACACCTTAAGTCACTTTCGGCAAATTTAAATAAAAAATGGATTTCACTTCGCCCTCTAACGGCGAAGGATGTTTTAAATATTTTAACTTTGACATTTGACAAGTGGGCTCCGCCAGAAAAACTTGTAGAACATGTGGCAGAAATAACCCAAGGCAATCCATACGTTATCGAGCAGTATATAAGGGCTTTATTTGAAGAGGAAGTCGTTACGTTTGATAAAGGAAAATACGGTGTCAATGATCAGCTGTTTACTTCGATTTCTCTGCCAACAAATGCCCTGGAACTGATTTCTAGAAAAATAAAGCAACTTTCAATAGGAGCGTCTAATATATTAAATATTGCCTCGCTTGCCGGATCAGTTTTTGAAACAGATTTTTTAAAGTCATTGCCCAGTCTAGGGGACAAAGTAGTTTCTGAAAGTCTACTGGAAGGAATTCGGTTTGGATTGATTGAAGAGATAGATGGTCACAATTTTCGATTCATGCACGATAAAGTTCAAGAGGCATTAATTTTCTCAATGGATGAAAGCAGAAAAAAGCAAATTCACGGCCTTCTTGCCAATGCCCTAGAGCTCAAAGAAATCTCAACTTTAGAAGACATTTTTTCAATTGCAAATCACTATCAACTTTGTGATTTAGAGCTAACTGACAGTAAAAAGGCATTTACAAGAACGTTTGAAGCCGGCAACGCAGCTGTTAGGGTCCATGACTATTCCCGTGCGGTTGAGTTTTTGACCTTTGCCGAAAGACTCGCTGGCCAAAATCGAAGTTCCGAGGTAAGTGCAGAAATCTTTCATCTCTTAGGAATTGCTACCCACGCATTGGGCAATCATGAGCAAGCCGTTCAATACTGTAGAAAATCTCTAGCCCTATGTGAAGACCCCCTAAAAAGAGCTAAAATTAGAATTGAACTCATAACTATTTTTGTCTTAGTTGAAGCAAAGTTAAACGAAGCTTGGTCGGAAATTCGAATGGCCACTGAAGAGGCCGGGATGAAATTGCCTTCCTCTAAAATTGGAATTTGGCTCTTTGCAATTTCGAAATTTCTTTTTACATTTCCTCTGGTTTTTTTCAATATTCGGCCAAGTACGATTCAAGAAAAAGAGACGGCTCGCCTGACCGTGTTGGCAAAAATAATAGTACTTATGGGTTATTTTGGATTTCTTAACTTGAAAAGGGATATCTCAGTAATAAGCTATCTAATGGCACGACACATATTACAACTCCTGGGCGATAGCAGAATTACAATTGAAATGCTCTCAAGCACATGTATGTTTTGGGCCAATATAGGCAACAGAAAAAATATGGATATTTTTGCAAAACGCGCCCTCTCAGTGGCTGAAAAAGAACGAGATCCTGTTTTAATGGCTACAGCCAAAATGGATTTAGTCTTCGGTTTGCAATTTTTGGGGGACTCCAAAGCTTCTCAAGTAATGGGTTTTGAAGTCATCTCCAAACTGGGAATATGGTTTACACCTGCTCTTTATTTTAGGTCTACCTGTGATTTAATTTGTAACTTGTGGATAAGAGGCTACAGCCAGGAGGCGTTACAGCGGGTTTTGCCTGCTTTAATCAGAGCAAAACAAACCAATGCTTCGACACGGGAAATTTTGCTTACCATCTTTGGGTCGGTGCAATATTCGATTCTTGGCGATATGGCAAATTCGGCCAAGCTAAAAAAGCAGGCGTTAGATCTTCAAATGTCTCATAAAAACTTTATGAACACTCCTTTTATGTTTTCGCAACTATACACTGGATTTGCTGCTCTATTTTTAGAGGAATTGGATTTGAAAGAAGATTTTGAAGATTTGGTACATAAATTTAAAAAATCTATGCCGTCTCCTAGCGAAACAAACTATCACAGTAAGGCATTTTACATTTTCGTGACTCGGGCTCGACTGATTCTCTACCAAAATCATCGCAGCAGAGACAATAAAGCCAAGTTTATTCAAAGCTTAAAAGACTTAAAAAAGGTTTCCAAACTACCAACCTATGGTTGCCATTATCATATAGTAAAGGCCGGGTACTTAACTTCCCAAAGTAAATATGCCGAGGCCTTTAAAGAATTAGATATTGCCAACAAGCAAGCCCAATTTGTCGACAGTCAATGGGGTCTATACGAAATTCATTTAGCAAAAGCTAGAATTGCCGTTGCAATGAAGAATGATTCGCTTTGGAAGACCAGCTTAGTTAGCTGTCTTGACATCGCAAATAGATTTGGTTGGCGATCACGCGTTGGGAAATTACAAAAAGAATTTGAAAAAGAAATGGATTTATTAGAAGGAAACGACACAGAAAAAGAGTATCATAAATCAAAGGTCACCAGAAGTAGCAAGGACAAATTATATTCTGAAGCACTTTTAAAAGTGAGCCTCGCTTCGTCTGGGACTTTCGATGCAAACACCCAGGCTAAAAATGCTCTGGACGAACTGATAAATGCACTCGGCGCCCAAAGAGCATTCCTACTAACTTACGATGAAAAAACTGACCAATTGGAACTAAGAGCTGGTCGCGCTGAAAATAAAATCGATTTGCCCGAAGTCATTGGCTACAGCAAAACTATTATTAGCCGAGTAAAAGAACAAAAACAATCCATTCTTTTATCCAGCGCCGATGAACAAGGACTA
This sequence comes from Pseudobdellovibrionaceae bacterium, assembly GCA_043745515.1. Classification (GTDB taxonomy): domain Bacteria; phylum Bdellovibrionota; class Bdellovibrionia; order Bdellovibrionales; family Bdellovibrionaceae; genus UBA2316. Next base: position 7,897 of record JAYTTH010000197.1, read on the forward strand.
ACCAATGCTTCTAGTATAATAGCGAATAATTTAAAGAGCATTTTAGCGGCTCCAATGATGTACAACGGAAATTTTCGCGGAGTTGTTTATGCCGATAGTCAGATAACTAAGGGTTTATTTGGCGAAGAAGATCTGAATATTTTTACTGCTATCATTAATCACATTACAATTGCATTTGAAACAGCAAGATTTGCGCGAATTGAAATGGAACAAGCTGTCGTGGAAAAAGATCTGGAACTCACTGCGGCTGTCCAAACATTGTTTTTTCCAGAGTTCGCTAGCTTCCGTAACAGTTCTTTGGAAATAGAAGGCATCTGTCGCTCCGTTGCCAAATGTGGCGGAGATTGGTGGTGGTACGAAGCAATCGATGATTCAAAATTTCTAATTGTTTCAGCTGATGTTACTGGGCATGGCTCACCGGCCGCCATGGTGACAGCGGTGGTGGCAACTTCCATTCGAAATAAAATCAAACGTCTCAAAACTGAACCCATGGAAACTATCCTTTTGGAAGTAAATGCAGAACTGGTAGAAATTATTAAATCACGTTATTTTTGTACCCTATTTGTCGGCGTTGTAAACTCCGAGAACAATTCATTTACAACTTGGTTCATGGGTAGCCCACAGGTTATTGTCCAAGCTAAGGCTGGAAAAAGCTATAGTATTGGTGAAATGGGAAGCCCTCTTGGACATCGCACGGATGAATTCGCAATCGGATCTAACACAGTTGAATTAAATCCAGGTGATAGAATCTATGTTTATAGTGACGGCCTATTCGAATTGAGAAGTAAAAATCCAGATTTTCAGCAGTGGACCGAACGTCGTTTAATAGGTTTTTTGGAAAAGCTTTATGAGTTTTCACCCGCGGTCACCCGTGAAAAGGTTATAAGTCATTTAGGCAAACTGGCTGACCAATGTGAGCCGGAAGATATTGACGATATGACATTGGTAATTATCGATTACAAAAGACCAATAGCATCCTAGAAACTTTTAGATTTCTTCGACACATTTATTCGCAGATTCAAAACAATGTTCTATTGAAGCACCTCTTCTATAGTCTCCCGTCAAAAATAGACCTGGAATGGTTTTTAATCTTTGAGACACATCATTCAAAAGCTTTGCCATATTCGGAGCATAGGCACAGTGCCCAGGTCGAAAGTGTGTTACCACATACTCAATTCGGGCAGAAGTATTGAATTTTAAATACTTGATCAGTGTTTTTTCGGCTTCTTCAATTAGCTGTGAATCCGATGGATTGGAATCTAAAAACGCTCTTGCTGCATGACCCGAGAAATTATACTTAATAATTTCATCACCGCGATTTTCTTCAGTTTCATTGTACAGGCCAGCGCTAGCAAGAACCTCGTTCTTTTCAAAAGAAACAATTTTAATGTGATCAGGAAAAATTTTTCCTCGATATTTTGCACAGACCACAGTTGTTGGAAAATACTGAATTCGATTTAATTGCATGCCCAAGTCGGGGTAGGAAACGTCCAAAAGTTTTGCGGCATGGTTGGCCGGTAAACAGACAACTATTGCATCGAATTCCTGTGAAAGCTCGACTCCTTCTTTTAAATAAGAAAGCCCTGATATTTTCCCGGATGACGATAAAATTTTCGTTACTCGTGCTTTTGTCAAAATGTTAAAATGATTCTTTGCGTGTTCAAAAACTTGAGAAATTCCATTTTTTAGATGTTCGGTATGAGATCCAAGCATTAGAGAAAGCATGGGTCCGAAATTTCCAGGGTAAAACTCAGATGGCTCCGCACCGCTCATACGAATAGTTAACATTCGCCAAAAGTTTTTTGAAAACTCTTCTGAAAAAAATTTCGTCATTGGGTTTGAATCAAACTTTTCGCTCAGCTTTTCAAAATAGGGGCCGCCAAGGGCACGATTTTCACGATTTAAAACCGAAGCCAATAATATCCTGAAAAATCGAATTCGGTCTCTAAACGCATAGGGAGCAAGGGTTTCCTTGAGTTTCAAAACTCGCCCGAATTTAGCAAATTTAGCGGGCAACCAGAATGGATTTTTATCATAGTTCAAAGGGACTAGCTGGGAATCCAGAGCCCGAGCGATACTCAGATTTCCGAACTTTTCGTAAGGATTGCTACCGACATAGGCACTGAATTCCCTAAAGAGAATATAGTTTCGTCCAATATTTCGACCACCCATACAAACCATCAATCCGTCTAATTTTTGAGACAGGCATCGTCCGCCAACGATCTCAGAGGCTTCGAAAATGGTTACCTTAGCACCTTTTTTTTCTAAAAAAAAAGCCGCGGCCAAACCGGAAACTCCAGCCCCAATCACGGCCACTTTAGCAGTACTCAAATTCAACTTACTCAACTTTCTTCCCTTCATATTTCATTCTCATTAGCCGATAGACGGCTGCGGCAACGATGCGAAATTCCATTTTAATTTCAGCGACCAAAGTTTGACCTTGCACAACGTCAAGAGAGCTGGCTCCTGATTCAAGATTTCCTTCTGACGTTCTTTTCTCTGCAATTTTTCCAACCACAAACAATGGTCGATTATTTTCGGCGTAGTTTTGAAAATTAACTTCCATTTTTTCAAAAATGGTTGGGGGCGAATCCATTGCTACTCCCAAATAAAGATGCAGAATGGCCGTACCAACCTGGCGCGTAGCTTCGATAATATATAAACCCGGCACATGATCCGAAGGATGTTCATAGAAAAATGAATGTTTATTGTCTTGCAGTACTTCGGCGACAAAAAAGATTTCCCCTAAACTGGTTTCAACTTTTTCTGCCCTAACAACAAGTACGTTCTCTCTGTTGTGTTTATGAACTAATTGTCGATTAATTCTAAGATCTCTGCCTGGAGTATAATCATTGGTCCATTTTTCAATAAGTGAGGCCACTTGCTCTGGGATCAACTTCCTAAACTTAAGACTAATATTCGATTCGTCACCCATTTTTATTTTCTTAAGATACTAGTTGTTTTGTAAGTTTTAAATCTAATTTTTTTTTAATATTAAAACTGCACCAAGGTCCACCTTCACTAAAGTTTAGACTTATGAACAGGTCTTTCTATCTAGTCATAATAACTTGTCAATACTACTGATAATTTATACTGTAATCCTGGGTCCAAAATTGAAAAAAAAATCAAAAACACTTTTTATTTTTCCCGGCCAAGGTTCGTTTAGCGAGTCAACCCTTTTTGATCTACTTACTGACTTCCCTGAAATTAGCAATGACTTACAAATCGCTGAAGCGATAATTAAAAGCAAGAGCGGGAAAAGTTTAGCTTCGTTTATATTTCCCGACCCCAATTCGAAAAAGTTCGAAGCAAGCACTCATGATTTTGAAATTTCCCAATGCGTGATTTATCTTGTTGGTTACTTGACCCAACAAATTGCGATAAAAAAAGGAATTAAGCCCGAAGCGGTTTGCGGGCACAGTTTTGGTGAAATTACTGCTTTGGCGGCGGCAGGCGCATTTAGTTTTACAGATGGTTTGAGGTTAGTTTGCATGAGGACAGCAGCAATCGAGGAAAACTCAAAAAAAGGTTTAATGTTAGCTCTTAAAATTGAATTGGACAGAGCCGAAAGCCTAATTCATTTTGTGAGTCATTTGAACTTAGAAATTGCGACAATAAATTCTCCGAACCAAATTGTAGTTAGTGGATCTGCTGATAGCATTACTCAGTTTTCCGAAATATGTAAAAAGTTTGGAATACCAAATACATTGGTTAAGTCCGAGTATCCATTTCATAGTGAATTAATGGCGAAGGCAATTCCTGCCTTTTTTCAATCGATGAAAGGAATTCGATTTTCCATTCCAAAAATTCCAGTATTTTCTCCTTTTGTGGGGCGCTACTACACCGCCGAGGACGACATTGCCGAACACCTGGCCTTTCATTTAATGAAGCCAGTTTTTTTCTCGTCTGCGATAGAAGATTTGATGAGCTCTGGATTCAATACGTTCTATGAAATGTCTGGCCGACGAATTTTAACTGGTGTAATAAACCAGAGCTATTCGAGTCTCTATGGAATACAGGCTTTTGAAGTTAGGCCAAACTCACTGACATTCAAAGAGGGGTTTGAAAGACTTCAAAGCGATTTTGTGAGTAGGCCGCGGACTGCCGCAAGTCAAACCTCAGAGTTCAAAAATATCAATCTTGATCAAAAGCCAACTTTAAATCTTGCAGCAAAACCAAAAGACTCAGGTATTTCGGGTTTCACTACCGAAGAGTCAGAAACTTTAAACAGGTACGCTATAGTTGGAATGGGATGTGTTTTTCCAGGTGCCTCTAGCTTAGCAGAGTATTGGTCTCTGCTTCGGGATGCTAAAACCACATTTAAGGCGCCGCCAGCAGATCTTTGGAACCCGGATTTTTTTTATTCATCAGATCGCCGAGCATGGGACAAATTTTACGATAATGTCTCTAGTAGTCCAGACTTAGTCGAACTTACAAATAGAGATCAGCGGTTTTCAAAGGAATTTCAGGCTTCAATAACCGCCGATGAAAACCACTTTATCGCGGCCCTTCAGGAGTGCATTGCTAAATTAAATTTGGTTAGTAATAGATCAAAACTCTATGTTGGCCATACTATTTGTTTTGATCCTCAATCAATTCATTCAGTTATTGATGAATTCACTAGCTGTATTAAATATTTTGAATCGAATGCAGATGCAGAAAAAATACTCGCCAAAATCGTTCCAGAAGCCTTTAGAACTAGAAATTTCAATCCAAATTTTATTCCGCATTTGAGTCATAAACGATTTTCAAATCTCGTCTCTGTAGTTTTTGGACATGAAATCCCTGTTGATTTGGTGGACGCAGCCTGTGCGTCTTCACTCTACAGTATCGATTTAGGAATTATGGAAATAGAATCTGGAATCACCGAGCTTGCGATTTGTGGTGGGACTTCCTCTTTTGACCCAGCTGGTAAAGTTGGTTTTTGCAGACTCGGTGGATCGTCCCGAACTGGGGTTCATTCGTTTCAAGAACGAGCGGATGGAACTGTGTTTGGATTAGGATCTGGTTTTGTAGCAATAAAAAAATTATCTAAGGCCTTGGCGGATGGCGACAAAATTCATGCAATAGTAAACGGAGTTGGCACCTCCAGCGACGGCAAAGGAAAAGCAATTTACGCTCCGAATAGAGTCGGACAACTCAAAGCAATCGAAAATGCTTATAGATTGTCCGGAGTAAATCCAAAGACTATTCAGTATATTGAAGCTCATGGAACAGGAACCCCCCTTGGTGACCTAACCGAATTTAAAGTACTTCAATCCTTTTTTTCAGACCTAGGAGCCGGAAATTCTTCAATCGGTTTGGGCAGTGTTAAAGGTAATTTTGGTCATTTGGGTTGGTCTGCTGGCGTCGCGGCTGTTATCAAAATGGCACTCTGCCTCGAAAATAAAGAATTCGTACCACAAGCTGATTTTGAAGGACCTAGTCCAGGGCTAAAAATCGATGCAAGTCCTTTCTTTATTCAAAATAAGTGCACTTCTTGGACTAATAAAACTAGTTTACCAAGGCGTACCGCAATAAATGGATTTGGATTTGGCGGCGCAAATGCACACCTAATTATGGAAGAATATCAACCCAGTAAATCGTATTCTCAGTTAGCATCGTCAGCTGAATTAGCGGCAGATCAAAATTTAGTGATCGTAGGCGTTGGGTGCCACTTTCCTGGTGAAATATCGTGGAAAAAATTCGGTCAAACTTTTGACTCGAAAGAATCCCCCCCACTTACTTTCAGTACTGAATTAAAAATTGATAACCTCAAATTTAAAATAATAGACAGGTCAGCATCTGTGATCGACAAAACTCAAATTTTAGCACTAGAAGCAGTTAATGATCTTGTCAATAATTACCCGATTTTTGAAAACCATCTTTCAACAACTGGAACTTTTTGGTCACATCATTCGCTTTTGAAGACCGAAATAGGATTGCGAGCTCGGGTTCAATTGGATAAATTGTCGTTTGAATTCTCAAAGAGTGAGCCTCTGAACCTATTGACTGATGTGAAATGCTTAAACAGCCGAATGAAGACCTATGTTCAATCGAAATTCCCACAACCCAATGAAGATACGGTTCCAGGACTTCTTCCAAATATAGTGCCGGGTCGAGTTGCGAATTTTTTCAATCTACGAGGGCCAAACTATTCAATCAATTCAGCGGCAAACTCACTATTGCGCGCCATTCAAGTTGCCCATCTAAATCTGGTGCATTCGAAATGCACGATCGCCTTTGTTGGGGGATCAAACTTTGAAGTACCAAATTTATTGCAGAAATTGAATGGCCTAAACGGCATCTCCGATGGGGCATTTTGTATTGCCTTAACCACTGATCAAATTGCAAAGAAAAATGGGTTCAAGATTATTGCAAAAATTAAATTGGTAAAATCTGAAACCGCAGATAACGTAAGTAAGATATCGTTTTCCCAACCTTCGCTTTTTTCAAGTCCTGAAATTGGCGAAATTCTTTCGGTCCTATCAAATGATAGTTTAAAAAAAACCAAAATTTTTGAAATTCAAATGAAAGACCCACAATGGAAAATTCAAATTGAAAAAAATGAAAATTCAAAAACGGATGAAGAAAAACGCAATAAATTCTCTGGAATTTTCGGTTTGATCCAAAAAGCGGTTGAAAAAATAAATGACAGTCAAGAAATTGGATCGATTATTTTTGAAGGACGGGTTCCAATTGACTACCCTTCAATTCAGTACAAAATTGCCTCAATAGATAATACAGATATCTCAAAAATTGCAGGTTCAGCAATAATAAGTGACGCGGGATTGGTATTTGTTAAATGCTTTGTAAGCGCTAGCCCTGTGAAAAAGCTGAATTCACCTTTCACATTTCCCAAGGTTTCAACAGCAAATATGGGTCCGTCCAAATTTAACCTTTCGCTTTTGAATCAAAGTTTTAGCAATATTATTTCTGATGGAACTATTCACCGTGGATTTTATCTGCCTTACAAAGATATTGGGTTAAATAAGGACACCAAGATAGCGGGACTACCAATAAATCTTTTGAAAAATTTGCTGGAATTTATTTCAGAATTTGTTTTTGACATTGAAACAATTAATTTTTCAAAAAAATTAACTCCTAACTCGGTGGCAGATAATGGCCCGGTAGAAATACTAATCGCGGAAAATGGCAAGTGTTGGATAAATCAAAAAAACGAGACTCTAATAACAATCGAAGGATCAAAGAGACTAGAATCAGCTGAATAGTTTAAAATCAGGCACTTTTTCGATAACTTTCAATTTTTCTCAATGAGGCTTCCACTGACTGAACGGCTTTTCCAATAGTTGTAATAGTTCCGACTTCCAAATTTGAATCGATCGGAATCTTGAATTCTTCCAGCACTGTGGCTAATATTTCAAGCCGTTTTACAGAATCTATTCCCATTTCTGACTCAAGATCAGAATTTAAATCCAGAATTTCTATTGGATAACTAGTCATTTTTTGAAAAATGTTTAGAACTCTGTCCTGCACACTTTTTTCTTTATAATTGGTTGTAGGACTTTCGATTTTCTGTACCTTCACCTCGGCTACGGATGAAAGTGTCTGGTCGTCAATTTGGGAGGGCAAAGAATTTGTTGCCATTGGCATTTCATTATCAGAATAAAACAACTTGGTGTCCTTTAGTCCTTTGAATTTCCTTAGAACTTCGCCAAAGTGAACTGGCCTCACCATTTGAACACAAAAAACTTCAGCCAAGTCGTCATCAGGGGTTATATTTCTCCCCAGTGTTGTCGAGAAAACAGGTGTTTTGAGCGGAGACCAAGCAAGATTTTTTATATTATTTATAAAACTAGGTAAAGCAGGAATGCAAAGAACGGAATAGGTAATTGTTTGCATATTCAATTTCCTTGATTCTAAATTTAGCGCAGCGAGTATCTTTTCAAACTTTTGAATTTCAACAGGATTGCCCGACAACACGCACTTAGTTTCGTCTTCATATGAAATTTGTAAAGAATTAGAATCAAAAAACTTAATAAGGTAGTCTATTTTTTGCCAAGGGGAGTTAGTGGAAAGAAAATACCCAGGCTTTGAAAAGCTAGCAAAGGCTTTCGACCGTTCACAGGCCAATCTAAATCCAGCCTCAAATGAAAATGCACCGGCTAAAGTGAGCGCAACAATTTCACCAAGCCCAGCTGAGACGAAAAAATTCGGATGTCCGATACTTGAAATTAATTTCTTTGTCGATAGATAGCTATTTAAAAACATCAAACATTGTTCTTGTTCAAACGAGCGGTTTCCAGTTTCAAACTTAAGTAAATCTTTGCCCACACACACACTAAAAATCGCGGCTGCGGTTGCTGTTTCAGAAGCCCGATTGTCAAAGTTGAATTTCACGGGAACGATACCGAACATAGGATCGTCTATGATTATTCCTCTTGATTGATCACTCAACGGCATACAAATCGACCTTCCAAATTTTTTCCAAGAAAACCCATACAGCACTAGATCGGAATTTACTTTATTTTATTTAATGTTTTTTTTGCTATTCTAAGTAAGACCTAAGTCCAATTTGAAGAGCTGAAATGTCGACCACTTCTAAATCACTCGGTATCGACAGAGACACAATCATTTTCTTATGGGTGATGGAAATACCCTTATAATGGCTAAAATTGAGATACTCAGATTTAAGAATTGAATCCGAAAATGTACTCAATTTGGAAACTTCTAAAACTCCATTTTTTACGGACAACCCGCAGTTTAATGCCTTTCCTAAAGACTCTCTTAGTGTCCAAATCACAATAGGCAACACGGCGGAATCTATTCGTTCTGAAAAAGAATAGGTCAGTTCCTTTTCCAACGGCCCCAAGGTAGCGTTAATGGCTTTAATAGATATTTCCACTATCGATTCGCAATCTATACAAATAGGATTAACCAAATCACAAACAAGGGCAAAAGATTGTCCATTTGAGTGTGACAAAGATAGAAATAGTGGATCAGTACCTGAAGACTTCACCACCGGTTGATTAAACGTTCCACTAGCAATTTCAAATTTTAAAACGTCAGAAATTCCCGCAAATCGAGACAAAGCCAGTTTCGCACCAAAGCGCCCTAGTAAAAAGTCGTCTTTTCTTTTTTTAAACTCATACCCCTCGTATTGCTTAGTTTCCGATTCAGTAAGGAAACTAATTTCACCAGCCAAAGGTAGATCTTCGGCCCGACTCCCGACAAGCGTGGCTTTTGAGTAAAAATCATTTTTTTTTGAGTGCAATTTAAGATCGAATACAAACATCCTATCCAATCGGAATAAATTTAGAATTTTTCAAGTGCCCATACCTAAGTCGAGCTCAATGCTGCCTGGTCTATTTAACATCACCGAATTTAACGCTTCAAAAATTTGATTGGAGATCCCATAATGAGAATAGAAAAAAGGGGGGAATCCTTTGGAATCAAATACTTTAGCAACGATTGCTTTGCCAATTGTTTTGGGGCTTTTAATGTTTGGTATTGGGTTATCGCTTTCTTGGAAAGAGTTTGCCCTAGTCAAAAAATCGCCAAGAGTGGTTTTGATAGCGCTGGCGATTCAAAATTTAGTTTGTCCATTATTTATTTTTACTTTACTTTCAATTTTCAATTTTCCTAGCTATATTTGTGTTGGTTTTATGCTATTAGCAGCAACTCCTGGTGGACCAACGTCAAATTTGTTTAGCCATTTGGCCAAAGGCGACGTGGCCCTGACAATTACTCTGGCGGGAATCAACTCTATTATTAGTATCGGTACTATTCCGATATGGATTTATTTTTCGTTTTCCTATTTTGAAAAAGCTGCAGTCACTGTCGCCCCACCTCTTTCAAAGTTAATTCAGACCGTTTTTATTGTTTTAGTACCTATGATAATCGGCGTGAATATAAAGAACAGATTTCCTGCCTTTGCAATTAGATCTGAAAAATTTGTTAAAAAAATCTCATCAGTATTTATTGGAATATTGGCCATTTTAGGAATAAAAAATGAATATCAAACCATTTTGTCTTCTGGTTTGGAAATTCTTGCGGTTGTTGTCCTTTTCAACTTTGGAAATATATTAATTTCTTTTTTTACCGCAAAATTTTTAAAATTGGAAAAACGTCAAGCAATTGCTATCGTTTTTGAGGTCAGTGTTCACAATTGTATTCTCGCAATGGCGATTGCTGCGAATCCTAATTTATTGAATGACCTTAGGATTGCACTTCCAGCAATTATTTATTCAATATTTATGCTTTTTTCAGCCAGCCTACTAGCAAATTGGTTTAGTCGACAAAAGGCATATTAATTTAGTGCCTAGATCGATAACCTTCTTTTTTCTTCTCATTTCATTGAATGTTTCAGGAAAGAGTCCGAACTCCTGGCAGTTTCGATATGAGTTTTTCTTTTCTCAGTTTCAGAAAAAATTTGATAACGCGGTCAATCCAAATAGTTTTGCATCTATTTTGCCTACTCGAAATATTACTTTGGATAACCGTATCGAAGCAAAGTGGACAATTAAAGATGCAAAAATTATTATTCGACCTGAATGGACCATTGTAAAAAATGATTTTGAAAATCAAAACTCAAATACAATGGGCAAATTAGACTTAACAAATCTTTTTTGGGAGCAGAAATGGAATAAAAATTTAACATCCACTTTTGGATTGGATGTCTATCAATGGGGTCCAGGCGAATTATTCAATCCTTCAAACTGCTTCTTTAGGTTCAATCCGCAACAGCAATCATATACCTATGTGGAAAAGGGCCAGCCATTGTTGCGTTTTAATCGGTCTTTTTCAAAAGATTTGAATTTAATTGTGATGGTTCAGCCCATTTCAAATCATGAAGAATACTGGTTTTATGACTATGCCTTTAAACCGCAAGGAATGATGAAATTAGAATTTAAAAAACGAGGCACAAAAAATTCAATTGGTTTTCTTACAGGAATTGAGGGCCAAGGAAATAACTTTATTGGGGAATACGGGGGGTATGGATTTAGCAACGGAATTTCGGTATATTTCGATTCCAAAAGCAGCCTTGGTTTGAAGTATTACAAGCCTGAAATGGTTGGGGCCACTTATGATATGACTGTAACCGACACGGAGCCTAAAATCTGGACTCATCTTTCTTTGGTCGGAATTCGGTATGAAGGTGATATTGATTTTAGAATTGAATATATAAACAACAGTGCTGGATTGGATTCTGAGAATTATAAAAATGCCATTTTTAGTATTTCGTATTTGAATTCACCAAATTTTATTTCGAACACCCAAAAGTTTTTTCATTCAGGTCTCAATTTTATTTCCAAAAACTACTTTTACGTTAGTCTGAGGTATCCAGATCCATTTGGCATAAAAAACTTTAATGTCTATCTGCGAAAATTTATTTCTCAGCTGGATCAGTCGGCAATGAGTCAGTTTGAATTTGATAAATCCGTTTCTGACCGTGCAACCGCATTTTTCTCATATGCTAATTTCAATGGCCCGGACGGCTCCGAACTAAGACTTTTTGATCAGTGGAGAATTTTGGGCGGATTTAAAATGACTTTCTAATTCAGCGAGTTAGGTTACTTACGTCGAACAAAGAATCATTTAATTTTTTTGACTCGGGTTTTATATATTCAATGACACTCTTGTGATCTGTATATTTAGCATCGACAATGGTAAGTTTGCTGACAAAGGGAGTTTTGACCCCTTTGATAATTAGAGTATTAGCATATTCCAGTGTTGCGTACTTGAACGGTTTTCCTTGCGAAGTTAGAAACTCGGCCTTTAAAGCTAGTTGGGATTTCACTTCTATCCAGTAACGGATTTTGTCGTAGGTAACATTTTTAGATTTTGCGGTCAGCAGTAGGACATGATATTTTTTCCCATCGACTTCTTTGGTAGCTTCAATTTCGGGTGTATAGTCCCTAAAATATTGTGTCGATGCGATATCACCGTTTGAAGCCTGGCCCATAAGTTTTTGTCTAGGAGAAATTGAAATCGGTTTTTTAAGTGACGGTCGAAAAAACCACATCTCACGATTGTTGAAGATGTAAACCTCGCCTTTATTTCTAGGCGGATTTACGGCTTCCACATAGGCATCGTCACCGAGGGCGCTTACAACAAATTCACGAGATGATTTCTGATCCCCTTCAACGCTTGTAACGGTCGCGTTCCATTTGACTCCAGCCAACAATCCCCCGCGCCCGCGGTCTGAAGATTTAAGTAAATCTGCTGGTTTAACCGCATTTTCTGCAAAAGCAGAAAGTTCTGAAAACTGGGTAAGGAAAATAACAAGTAAAGACATAGATATTTTCATTTTAAGATCCTTTCTGCTAATCTTAATTGGAAGCACGCCAATAGCAATCCTGTCCCTTTTTCACCAGGCTTTTGCCCAGTGGTGCTTTTAACTCAAATGAAGTTGCGATAGAGCTCGAGTCGCCATCGAACTGTGCTCCAAAAGCCAGCAATCCCAAGTAAATCCCGCCCGACTCTCTGCTTTTCTTTGAACCAAAATATACCTCGCAACTACCTTCACCTTGCGAAAACTGAAAAATTGAAGCGTCAACTAGAATATTCCTAGGATCAATTTTTTTAATTTTCATTAGAATATTCAATAATTTAGCAAATTTAACCTTGCCAAAAAACACAATGGCACTATAAATAGGAAATCGAAGTTTCCTTCAAAACAGAGGCACCATGCGCTATTTCCTGCCTCCCAAAATGCAACTTCACGAGTTGACAATCCAACCGCCCGCCTCTTATTTATGTGTAATATCTTTTCACCCTTAAGGAGCCTCTTATGAAACAAACCCAAACTTTCAATGCGGAAATTAAAAAACTATTGGATTTGATGATCCATTCCCTGTATTCACATAAGGAGATTTTTTTACGTGAGCTTGTTTCAAATGCTTCGGACGCTTTGGATAAATTGAGATTTGAATCACTCACCAAGCCTGAACTGGTCGGTAAGGACCATGTTTTTCAAATTCGTTTGATCCCCGACAAAGAAGCTAAAACTTTGAAAATTCAAGACTCTGGTGTAGGTATGTCCAAAGAGGAAGTCGTTGAATATATCGGCACAATCGCGCGTTCAGGCACGCAATCCTTTCAGAAAATATCACAAGACTTAAAAGACAAACCTGAACTAATTGGGCAATTTGGAGTTGGTTTTTATTCATCATTTATGGTTGCAGAACGTGTAACATTGCATACTCAAAAAGCCGGTCAAAACAATGGAGTTGTCTGGGAATCTAGCGGCGATGGCACCTACACAATCGACGAAGTCCCACGCCCAGAGGGCACAGGAACTACGATCACATTGCACCTTAAAGAATTTACCGAAGAGGACAATGTTAGCGATTTCACAGATGACTGGACACTAAGATCATTGGTTAAAAAATATTCAGATTTTATTTCTCATCCAATCATGATGAAAACAAAAACCAAAGACGCTGAAGAAGACCAAACTCTAAATTCAATGAAAGCTCTTTGGCTGCGCCCAACGAGTGATATTAAACCTGATGAATACAGTGAATTCTACAAACACCTTTCGCACGATTGGGTGGATCCGCTTAAAACGATTCACTACAAAGCTGAAGGCACGATGGAATTTACTTGTTTGCTTTATGTTCCCTCGAAAAAGCCTTATAATTTTCAATCACGAGATACAGACTACGGCTTAAGCTTGTATGTTAAACGTGTTTTCATCATGAGTGATTGTAAGGATTTAATTCCTACTCATTTACGATTTATAAAAGGACTAGTTGATAGTTCTGATTTATCTTTGAACGTTTCGCGTGAGATTTTGCAACAAGATCGCCAAGTTCAAATGATTAAGAAAAATGTTGTAAATAAAATCTATGCCACATTGAAAGATCTTTTGGCCCAATCCCGCAGCGATTATGAAGGGTTTTGGAAAGAATTTGGTTCTACCCTAAAAGAAGGTATAGCCACGGATTCTACGGCCAAAGAAAAAATTCAGGATATGTTATTATTCCATAGTTCCACTCAGGACTCCCTGACAACAATGGACGAATACATTGCCCGAATGAAGCCAGAGCAAAAAGAAATATTTTTCATAACTGGCGAAAGCTTGTCGCAAGTTAAAAATACGCCTTACATGGAAAAGCTAAATGAGAAGGGTTTTGAAGTTTTATTGTGCGTGGATCCAGTTGATGAATGGGTTATGTCCGCTCTTACAACTTACAAAGATAAAAAAGTTCAGTCGATTACTCGTGACGATTTAAATTTAGATTCTGAAGAAGACAAAAAGATTAAAGATGAAGAAAACAAGTCGCTAAAAGAGCGTTTCATGCCTTTGATTGACATTATGAAAAGCACTTTAAGCGAAAACATCAAAGACATAGTGGTCTCTGATCGTCTAAGTACGTCGGCAGCCATACTAGTGAATTCAGCCAATGATCCATCAGCCAATATGGAACGCTTGATGAATCGCATTGGTGGCGACATGCAGGCTCCAAAATCAAAACGAATATTAGAATTGAATTTGAAACATCCACTTTACGATGCCATGGTAGCCAAGCCAGAAGCCGAACAACGGACCTGGTCAGAAATACTTTACAATCAGGCTTTGTTAAACGAGGGTTCGGAATTACCGGATCCAGGCAAATTTACAAAGCAAATATCTGACTTGATGGCCAGGCTGAATTAAGGAGCGAAAATGACGTCACCATCAATATTAAAATTAGATAAATCTAATTTTGAAACGACAATCAATAACAACGCTATTGTGATGATTGATTTTTGGGCCCCTTGGTGTGGACCATGTAAACAGTTCGCACCGATTTTCGAGGACTTTGCGGCTAAAAACCAAGACGTAATTTTCGCAAAACTGAATACAGATGAAGAGCCTGAAATTGCCGCATCGTTTGGAATTCAAAGCATTCCAACCGTTGGCATTTTCAAAGAACAAACCCTAGTTTTTCTAGAACCAGGCATGTTTCCGGAAGAAGGATTGGCTGACATTACGACTCAGGTTAAAAAATTAGATATGATTGAAGTTCGTAAAGAAATTGAAAGCCAAAAGACTAGCAACTAAAAACGCATTTGCTAAAGGAGCAAGGATGAATTCTGCCAGTAGTTCAACTTGCTCGTTTCATTTTTTAAAGCTTTCGCCTGGCGATGATCTTAGACAGTCGATGATTGCATTTTGCAAAGAAAACTCCATTCTGGCAGGTTCGATTCTGAGCAGTGTTGGTAGTCTAAAAAGCGTAAAAATTCGCAGAGCCAGTTCGGACTCATTCTATGTTTCAGAGGCGGCCCATGAAATTATAAGTCTATCCGGATTGATTTCTAGCGATGGTGTACATATTCACATTTCAGTCGCAGATTCCCAGTCTCAAGTATTTGGCGGACACTTATCTGATGGAAATATAGTATTTACAACTTTAGAATTAGTTTTAGCTAGCTTCCCAACTATACAATTTGCCAGGGAATTTGACCCTTCTACAGGCTTTAAAGAACTCAAAATTAAATAGCTTTTTTCTCTTAAATGAACAATTTCCCATTTAGGAGGTGTTTCAGTTTTGGAAACAGGGGGCGCTCTTTTTACCGCCTTACGATAACTTGAAAAATACCCTAAGGTGGCGTCAGTTCCGATAACCAAGGGGATAGCGATGAATTTAGATCAGAATTTAGAAATCGATAGAGAACCTGAAAACACTTTCCTAAACGAATCTGTTCGATCGGAAAAAAAAGAAATGTCTCCGCCTGTTGTAATCGATGAAATTATAAATAAAGATCGTCGATTTCTAGTGATCCGAGATGATTTACTTCCTGGTGGCAGTAAACAACGAGCCTGCTATTCCCTTCTTGAAGATTATGTCGCCCAGGGGATTGAACACTTTTGTTATGCCAGCCCCTTTGCCGGGTTTGCACAAGTCGCCTTGGCTTACACCTGCCAGCAAATGAATTTGTCCTGTCATCTGTTTTGCGAAATGGATCCGACTCAAAAATTTTCTGGGGCTATGCATGAGTTTACTTTGCTTGCGAGATCTTTCGGCGCTGAAATTACCATGATAAAAACTTTGACGGAGGCCGAAGTTCTGGCGACGAAAGCAGCCGAAGAATCTGCAAGATCAATCAAAATTCCTTTGGGGTTCAATTGTTCGTCTTTTAAAACTGCTTTTGAACGAGAAATTAGAATCGAATGGGCTCGAATAAAAAAATTTATCGGCAAAACTCCGAAGCGCCTGTGGTTGCCTGTCGGCAGCGGCACACTCGCTTCGGTATTTAATTGCGTTTTGGATTCTGAAACGGCACTCCAGTGTGTCAACGTTCGAGTTTTGCCTGCTAGTGATGACCGGATTCAACTACTACACCAAAACCAGCGAGTGCGAATGTACACAACTCCTGAATCGTTTCAGCAAAAAGCAGTTTGCGCGCCTACTATTCCTTCGAATATTCATTATGATGCGAAAATTTGGCAGTTTTTAGAACGATTTGGCCTAGATGGAGATATTTGGTGGAATGTCGCTCGCTAGGGTTTTAAAAAAATCTAGTTTATCTTGCCCCAAATAAATATTCGCTTGAATGGGTAAAAGAATGGCGTTTCATCGGGCAGTATTTCAAAAAGACGCTCGCGGTATTGAGTTACGAATTTTTTGTAATCGTCCGGTGAAAATCGACCTTTGAAATACGTCAGCAATGTTCCGCTGACCCATTCTATAACGGCGTCGCGATTTTCAAGTTTATGCCCATACACGCGAACAATTACTTTTTGTTCTATATAACCCAGTCGAAAAAGAATGGTCGCATATTCTTCCGAGCTTAACATAGCCTGTTTTACATCGTATTTTTCATTTTTCAATAGCGCGTTCCAGGGCGCTTCGCTGCTCATTTTCATTGCCAAAACATGGGTTGGATAATCGTGATTCATAGGCATCTGAATGGCCAATTGGCCACCCGGTCGCAAGGCAGCCGTGAATCGTTTCAAAAGCAATGGATGATTGGTGCACCACTGAATAGCGGCATTTGAAAAAACCACATCAAACGCTTTTTCTTCTTTAAAAGCTTCAATGCTGTCTTTTCTAAAAAAAAGTTTGTCGTTTTTAAATTGCTCGGCTTTTGCCAACATTTCATCGGAGGTGTCAATTCCGATGGTTTTTTTAGCATTCATTTTTTGTTGAAGTTGCGCCGTAAGCTCGGCCGTTCCACAGCCCAAATCGATAATTGTGCTTTGTTCACAAGGATGGATCAGCGACAGCAGATCAAAAAATGGCTGCGATCGTTCATCTTTAAATTTTTCGTATTGTTTTGGATTCCAAGAATCACTGTTCATTTTGTTAGCTTAGTGAATGATCTTCCTAAGGCCAAGACTTTTTCTACCAATGATACTAACGTCAAACAAGACGCGACACTGGTCCAATAGTCCGTACCGCAACACGGCTGCTATTTTCCTATTGTTATCTGCTAGTGAAAATGTCTACAATCGTTCCAAATCAAAATTGATAGGAGATTCGATTATGCATTCAAAATGTATGGCGGCGTTCGCAAGCGATGGAATAATTAAACCTCACACGATTGAACGACGTGACCCTGGACCCAATGATGTTGTTGTAAAAATTGAATTTTGTGGCATTTGCCATTCTGATATACACACTGCCAAGTCAGAATGGGGACCAGCTGCCTATCCCTGCGTTCCTGGGCATGAAATTGTTGGACATGTTATTCAAATTGGAAAAAAAGTGAAACGATTTAAAGTCGGTGAATCCGTTGGAGTTGGCTGCTTTGTTGATTCGTGCGGCAAGTGTGCCTCGTGCAAAAAAAATGAAGAACAGTTTTGTGAAGTTAAAACTGTATTTACATACAACAGCACGGAGCTGGACGGAAAAACTAAAACCTATGGCGGGTATGCTTCGCATATCACCGTGAAAGACAAATACATTTTGAAAGTCAAAAAAGGATTACCGCTTGATAAAGTGGCACCATTATTATGCGCTGGCATCACGACTTATTCACCTCTGAAACGATATAAAATAGGAAAAGGCAAAAAAGTAGGCGTTGTTGGTTTGGGAGGATTGGGTCATATGGCCGTAAAAATTGCCAAAGCAATGGGCGCCGAAGTGACTGTATTTAGCACGTCACCTGCAAAGGAATCTGACGCAAAACGACTTGGCGCAAAACATTTCAAAGTTACAAGGGACCCTAAAGTTTTTGCTTCAATGCAAGGGACTTTGGATTTAATTATTAATACGGTGTCCGCCCATCATGATCTAACTGTTTATCTTTCCACTTTAAAAAACGACGCGACTATGGTCCTAGTTGGAGCGGCCCCAGAGCCAAATCAAGTCGGTGCCTTTGGGTTAATTGGTGGTCGCAAGAAACTGACAGGTTCGCTGATTGGCGGCATCAAAGAAACTCAAGAGATGCTGGATTTCTGCGCCAAGAAAAAAGTATTTTCTGACATCGAACTTATTGGAACTGACAAAATCAACGAAGCCTATACTAGAACTATAGCTGGCGATGTGAAGTATCGCTTTGT
>JAYTTH010000198.1:0-7040 GCA_043745515.1 Pseudobdellovibrionaceae bacterium
TGCAAAACAATCCGTAGTATTCGCATCCGTACTAATAGGATCTTAAAATGCGTTGAAATCGTCAATCATATTGCGGTTTTCGAGACTTTTGAGGAGTTCCGACTTAATTGCCTTGGCCAAAGCTTCTGAGAGTTCGTCGTCGGTGTCGCTGGCCTCATAGGCCGTTTCAGTAACTTGGGACTCGACAACTACATTTACTAAAATGTCATACGGCCGACGTTCGCCTAGTATTGTAACATGAGCAAAGCGACGTTCTTTGGCTTTCTTCAAGCCTTCCAACACACGGCCCTTCTTATCCATAAAAAACGTCACAAACTCACGTCCGTTTTGGGATAGTTGCCTGGGTTCGCCAAAAAGTTTAACCAAACTTCGCCGAGTGTCGCTTAGGCTTATATCAGAATCATTTATATAGTGCCCAGGACCGGCGCAACCAGCAATAAGGAATACAAAAAGAAACGTAAAAATAAATGCTTTTAAATGTAATAAGGAAATTTTATGCACTATAAGACATTTTAAGGATGGTTAGGTAAGTTGATCAATATATATTTTGCCTTGAAAAAGAAATTCGAAGTCTGTTCTCAAATTATTAATATCTAAGGTCTTTAGTTTTTCCTTTAAAATCGGGTGAACGTAGTTTGGCAGTATTTCAGCGCAGCAGTGCAGGACTAAAGGATCAAAATTTAACAATGGCGATGGTAGGGCCAGGTCTGGGGCCCACGAAATTTGGTTGTTGTAGGTTGCGATTTCTACCTTAAAGTCGGGCCCACTCAATCTATTTTTTTCTAACAATATGGATTCTATTTCAATTTTGGTCCAGGTCAAAATTGCAAACGACAGTTCTTCATCAAGCCGCAATGCTGAAGGCTGGTTTTTTTTGAACACTGAAGAAATTTTTTCAATTTTAAAAAGAGTATGAAATTCAGTAAGAACCTGAATGACCCGCTTTTGTTTTTCAGCCAATTTAAATCGAAATATAAAAATACATTGATTCATAAATTTAAATTAGACTAGGTCTTTCATTGAATAAAGACCAGGGCTTTTATTTATCAGCGCCAATCCTGCTTTTAGCGCCCCTTCGGCAAAAACTTTTCGATTTAAGGCTTGATGCTCGATGGTGATAATTTCTTGATCCGACATCGCCCAAATGCGATGGACGCCAAAAATACCGCCACCCCGGATGCTGAGCGTAGGAGGAATTTTTTTCTCGACAGCAGATTCCAAATTTTCTTGTATTGTTTTTGCGGTTCCGCTTGGGGTATCTTTTTTGCCGCGATGATGTAGCTCTTCAATTTGAAAATCAAAATTTTTAATTGCAGAAAATTGGGTTATCAATCGATTAAGAAATGCGATTCCAACACTCATATTAGAGGACCACAATACAGGAACACTTTTAGAAATCTCCTTCAAAAGGCTATTCTGTTCCTCTGACAGACCTGTCGTACCAGTAACAATTGGTTTTTTTAAACTAACCAGTTTTTTCATTGATACATCAAAGCCCTGTGGCAACGAAAAATCGATCCACAAATCAACATCTTCGGCTTTCTTATCTTTCCAGTCATTTGAAGAGTGAACAAAACCTGTTGGTTTTTTTGAATTATAAAAACCAAAATACGGAATCAAGCCCGCCTCGGAAATGACCTGCTGTAATTCTTGCCCCATTTTTCCAGCAGCTCCGACGACTCCTATTTTAAGCTGGCTCATATAAGCCCCAAGCTTGTCATTTCTGTCTTTAATCTTTCTGCGACCTCTTTAGTAACTTCGATTAAAGGCAGGCGCAATTCCGAGGATTCGATAATTCCCAGGTATTCCAATGCTTTTTTTAGAGGAATTGGGTTGGCTTCGATAAACAGCAAATCGATTAAGTTTTTATATTTTTTTAAAAGCGTTTCGTTTTCCCCGTGCATTCCCTTTTTTGCCGATGCCGCTAGGCTAGCGAAGACCTCTGGAATTACGTGTGACGCGACTGAAATTACGCCATGACCTTTGTTTTTGAGAAAATCAACAAACGTACCGTCGTCGCCCGAAAGCATCACAAATTCTTTATGCGTTTTTGAAATTATTTTTTTAGCAATTTCCATATTTCCGGTTGCTTCTTTAATTCCTATTATATTTCTTATTTCAGCCAGTCGAATGACCGTTTCGGGCTCTAAACTAGTAATTGTTCGGCTTGGCACATTATACAAGACTATTGGAATTTTTGATGATTCCGCCACCGCTTTGAAGTGCAAAAACAATCCCTGTTGTGGGGGCTTGTTGTAATAGGGCACAACGACAAGAGCTGCGTCGGCACCCATTTCGCAAGCCTGTCGAGTGCTCGCTATCGTTTTTTCAGTTGAGTTCGATCCTGTACCCAAAATCAATGGAACATTCCCTTTGGTCCAAGTCCTTATTTTTTTAAAAATCTCGGAAACCTCGAGCTCAGATAGATTCGGAGATTCGGCGGTAGTTCCATTTACTACAAAACCATCAACCTTGCCTGCCACTTGATGATTAACTAGCTTTTCCAAACTTACATAATCTACTTTTTGATTTTTAAATGGCGTAATTAAAGCAGTGAAAACACCTTTAAACTGATCTGCCTTTGCTATCGACATCGCTTACTCCTTGAGATCTACAATCACCTGGCCAATTTCAACGGCTTGGCCAATTAAAATGGGCTGTGATTCAGCCAGGTTTACTTTAAGCTCACCACCCGGCATAGCAATTGTAATTGTTTTAATATTTTCATTTTTTCCAACAAACAAGGCAGCAGCAACAGCGCCCGTTCCGCAGGCCTGTGTGAAGTCATCAACTCCACGCTCAAAGGAAACCGCAATGGCAGAACCATTTTTCTGAGACTGCACAAGAGTGACATTGGTGCCTTTTTTAAAATAGGAATGGTTCCTTAAAAATAGCCAAACTGGTGACAGAGACAGCGCCTGTTCCCAATCGTGAACGGCTACTACCAAATGAGGAACACCAGTATTTACAAAATAGGTCTTCCCGTGAGATACATTTTCAAATTCTCTGAATAAAGAAGATTGATTAAAAAATTCAGAAGTCAAATAGAGGTCACTCGCCTCTCGAGGTGTAGGCATCTGCACAGAATAAAAATCGTCTTTAAAGCTCGACACAACCAAACCGGATCCCGTTAATATAGAGATGGTAGCTGATTTTGGCTGGTATTTCTTTATAATATAGCTGTGAACACAGCGAACCGCATTCCCGCACATTTCTGCGGCCGATCCATCTGAGTTATAAAAATCCCAAGTAAATTCTGCTTTTGAAATATCAACAGGCTCAACAAAGGCTACGCCATCTGCACAAAATCCGTCGAACGGATCGCAGATTTTTTTTACTAGCTCTGGAATTGACTGTTGCTTGAGCGCCAATTTATCTCTAACTAGAAATATGTTTTTAGCACCCGATATTTTGTGAAATTCTGTTTTCATATTAAAGCTCTTTTTTGTCTTCGGGCTTTGGCATCGTTTCAAATTCAACCTTGTTTTCCGCAGGCGGTTGTTTTTTTGATTTATATTTTTTTTCGCGATCTTTTTCAATATCTCCTTTGGAAATCCAAGGCTCTCGCAGAGGCGCCAAAGGTTTGCTTTTCACTCCGCAGCCTATTTGTACGTAGCTTATCAATAAAGTTAATATAGTTGATATTGATATAAAAAGAAGTCGTTTCATGACTGTTTTGGTATCATACCTTGAACTGAAAACCAATAGCATTTCGACGCCGGAAATCGCCTTATTGAGGGTCCTTCAGCTTGAAGTAGTACTCTAGCGCGGTCGAGCAAAAAAAGAGATCATATTGGTATCGTCTATAGTACGTTTCGGAAAACGCAGAACAAACAGACTCGTCATCTGATTTTGAATTTGCAACTAGTGTTCCGTCAGCAAGGCTTTTTGGCGCGAGTCGATTTTCCCAATATAGAATCTGGGGATTTTGGGGATCCTCTTTTTTAACCGCAGGGAGCCCTGCAAAGGCTTTATCTCGATTTCCGTTGGCCACTTTTTCAAGGAAATCCACATAGTTTGCGATCTGGGAAAAATTTGGCAATTGAAGGTCCTTTAGCTTGGCCTTGGCGTTGTGTATTTCTTTACTGTCGCCTGAAACAAGCGCTAAGAAAGCAGAAGTTACTATTACATTTTTATCGTAAGGGTTTCTAGCTCGAGACTCGTCCCAGGCCTCCTTGGCCTTTTCCAAGTTTTTTTTATTTAGCCAGCTTCGCACTTGTTCCATCATGATAAGAGTATTATCAGGCTCTATTTTCTGCGCCTTTTCGACAGAGGCCAGCCATTTTGTCGGATCTGTTTTTTTAAAATTGATACTAGATTCGTATTCCTGTTGGGCTTTATCATATAGAAATAGGCTCCCAATGTCTTTTAAGATAGTCCGAATTTCTGCTTGCATGGTTTTACTTTTTTCAGACTGCAGCGCCTTGGTTAGCAAACGTATGGCTTGATCGCGATCTTTTTGTAGAATCAGATTTTGGGCGATTTCCACAATTTCTTTGGATTGCGCCGTGTCTTCTTTTTTGCTCGCGGCTAACGAAACAATGCAGAACGAAAATAAAACTATTGCTTTAATCATTCGGGCATAGCGCTGATCAAGACGGATCGTGGCTTGCTGCCATTTGCCGGCCCGACAACGCCTTCGCGCTCGAAAGTTTCAATAAGGCGGGCAGCTCGCGGATACCCAAGCCTAAAGCGGCGCTGGATCAACGAGGCGCTTACTTCTTTTTGTTCAGCGGCCCAGGCAAGAATTTGATCATACATTTCGTCATAGTCTTCATTTCCACTTCCGCCGCCAGAGTGACCTTCCCCGCCACTTTCAGTGAAGCCTTCTAAGGTTTTTACAGCGACGGGATCAAACTCCGGTTCTGCCTGACTTGACCAGTGGCTCGCAAGACCATTAATTTCTTTCTCACTTAAGAACGGACCGTGATGGCGCATCGGTTTTGAAAACCCAGGAGCTAAAAATAGCATGTCTCCATTGGGAAGCAGCCGTTCGGCACCGCCTTCGTCCAAAATAATTCTGGAATCCATTTTAGATGCCACCTTTAAACCGACTCGCCCGGGGATATTTGTTTTGATCAGCCCGGTCACAACTTCTTTGCGTGGCGACTGCATAGCAAGAATCAAATGAATACCGCAGGCTCGGGCCATCTGAGCCAATCGCACAACGCCGTGTTCAACATTTTGTTTGTCTACTGCCATCAAATCGCCAAATTCTTCAACCACAATCACGATATACGGAAGCTGCTGGTAATAATATTGTTCAAGCTTCATCACCCCTTGGGTTTCATATTCCTGATTTAGTTTTTCGTGTTCCGCGGTTTTTTCGGCAGTCAACGCCGCGACTGTTTCGTTAAAGCTTTCTAGGCCCCGAGCACCAAATTTGCTCATAGATTTATATCGCTTTTCCATTTCGCGAATGGCCCATTTTAAAGCTGAAACTGCTTTTTTGGGGTCAGTAACTGGAGGCATTATCAAATGAGGAACCTTAGAAAATGCGGCTAAATCCACTTGTTTTGGGTCAACTAAAATAAGTCTCAATGTTTTGGGCGAATGCCGAAATAAAAGACCGCTAATGATAGAGGTAATCAGCACTGATTTTCCAGAACCTGTTGTTCCGGCTACCAAAAGATGTGGCATTTTTCTTAAATCCACAATTTTAGCTTCCCCGTTCACTTCGCGGCCTAGGGCAATCGGCAACTTAAAATCATCGCTCCAAAAAGAATCTTCCGCTAACAAATCTTTATAGTAAACCGTTTCACGTCTTGAATTTGACGTCTCAATTCCCACTACGTCGCGGCCGGGAATAGGCGCAATGACCCGCAAAGATTCACTCGATAGCGCAAGCGCAAGATCGTCTTGAAGTTCTGTGATTTTGCTAAGTTTCACATCCGCATTGGGTTTAAATTCAAACATAGTCACAAGTGGCCCGGGCTTGGCATCTACAATGATGCCTTCAATTGAAAAGTGTTTGAGTTTATCTGTTAATATTTCGGCTTTTTTACGTATTTCTTTTTCGTCAATTTTTACCCGGCTCAATGGGGGGTCATCCAAGAGGCTCAACTTGGGCATGTCCCAGTTTTCAACTTTTTTCGGTGGTTTGGCCTTCAAAACCACTTTTCGTTTGGGAAAATTTGCAAGGTCATCTTTACTTTCTAGTTTCACTTCGATTTTACCTGTCACTTCGTCAACGTCTTCATCAAAAAAATTCATTTGAGGCAGTTTTGATAAGTCGTCTGATTTTTTATTCCAATCTTTTAAATTCTCCCGTGCGGGCGCCTCGCCATTTCTTTGTGTGCTTTTTCGATCTTTAATCTGTTGAGCGGGAACCGTGAGAAGCCATTTTTTAGCCCCCTTCAATAGACCAACTGCGCCCGAGGATTGGTTTTTTGCTAACAAGCCCCACTGTTGTAGGCTTTTTTCAGTGTAAAACAGCACAAGGATAAGCAAGCTGCTCCATAGAAATATTTGAAGACCTGCAAAATTCAGCAGTTTAAACAGGATGTTTGATACCGATAATCCAACGATTCCAGATAAAAACACTTCATGATTATAAAGCTTTGTTTCTGGAAAATAAAATGCGCTTAAGGCTGAAACATTAACAATTAAGAGACTCAACCAAACTATGCTTAGGCTGCGAAGTCTTACGTCTTGCCCCCTTAGCGTGCTGATGCCTAGCTTTAAAAAGGCAAGTGCAACAAGCCAAGAACTAACCCCAATTCCTTGGTAAAAAAGGTCACTTAAAAATGATCCAATCCATCCACAGTAATTGGAGGGATTTAATTTACTACCCATAGAATTAAAGGAAGGATCTTTTGTAGAATAGCTAAATAGCGCCATGGCGATAAAAACAGAAATGCCAATAAAAACGATCGCCCTAATATCTTTTTGAAATTTTTTAAATAACGCCTGCATTTATAAATTTTACTTTTAAATGATTTGCGAAGGTAGCTTCAAAATCCATCGCCTTGACTTTAGGACTAATAAAGTCCAGACCTGACCCATGCCAACAAGCGTATTAAAGATTAACGAGGTCTTTT
>JAYTTH010000199.1:0-7034 GCA_043745515.1 Pseudobdellovibrionaceae bacterium
GCGGGACAAGCCAGTAAATGGTTTTTGCCAGGAATTTTGGGCGGTATGGGAATTACGTTCAAACACATGATCAAAAATCTGATTTCTAAAAAACAGATGGTAACCTTAAACTATCCAGAAGAAAAATACGAATACAGCGCCCGATTTAAAGGGAACCATATTTTGACGGTTAAAAAAGATGGCAATATTCGGTGCACAGCGTGTATGTTGTGTGCGACCAATTGCCCAGCCGATTGTATTAAAATTACTGCGAGCGAAAACCCAGACCCTAAAGTAGAGAAATTTCCCATCAGTTATGAAATTGATATCCTTCGCTGCGTGTTCTGCGGCTACTGCGAAGAAGCGTGTCCTGTTGATGCGATTCGATTGGGACCTGAATGGCAGACTCCTGGCTTAAGCGGTGCTAATTTCACGTACGATATCAATCATCTTGCCTACAGGCCGACCTTAAAGGGTGGCATTCAGTCGCACGTGGACGATGAGGAACGTCATAAAGAAGGAATCTAGTATTTTGGCCGAAAATACAAAGGCCCGTTCAGTGTCCCGTTTTTACACTGGAGTCTTATTTATTGTTTTAGCTGGAATTTGCTTTGGAAGTTTAGGCATTTTCGGCAAATTGTTTATTTCGAGTGGCCTTGAAGTGGGACCTATTTTAGCAATACGATTTATATTTGCCTCGTTTCTACTGGGGCTCTATTTTTTAATTCAAAAAATCACTAAAAAACGAAATTTTTTTAAAGTTCCAAAACAGCAATTATTTGTTTGTCTTCTTTTAGGCGTTTTAGGCTATGCCGTTTTTTCTAGCCTTTATTTTGCCTCCTTTAAGTATTTAAGTATTGGCATCAGTGCCATGCTGCTGTTTACCTTTCCACTTTTTGTATTTTTAGGATCTGTGATTTTTTTAAAACATCCATTTGATAAACGTGTGATTACGGCCTTGTTTATTGCCTTATTCGGTTTGGTTCTACTTTTAAAAGACGAATTTGAAATTAAAAACGCGATCGGCGTCTATGCAGCCCTGGGCGCAGCCATTTGCTATTCTGGCTATGTGATTTTATCTGATAAATTTCAAAAAAATATTCATCCACTGACCTCTAGTTTTTATGTCATGCTGTCGGCTGGTATTTCGTTGATGCTGATTCATCAGCCAACCTGGTCGCAATTTATTGGGGATGATTTTTCAAATTTGAAATTGTTTGCCGGGCTAAGCATTATCGGCACGATTGCTCCGCTGAGTCTTTTTTTAGCAGGCCTGCAGCGCATTCCAGGTCCACAGGCCAGCATTTTGGTGATGGTCGAACCGATAACGGCATCGCTACTAGCGTTTTTAATTTTCAATGAAACTATGACTGTCTGGCAATTGACGGGTATCACATTAGTAATTATTGCCGACGTGCTCTTGGTTAGGTCCCAGGTTTAGATCTGTTCTTTTGAAATGATTTCTAAACTGATTTAATTATCTCGCCTAAAATTTGAATTTGTTTTAGGGGGTGTTTGCCGACGTGTTCGATCATTAACTTTTTTGAGGCATCTGGCTTAGGGACTCCCTCAAAAGTTACTAATCGATCTAAAGCATTACACGTAGACACCATTATCGAAAGTGGATCTAGTTGCCTTTCCATAAGTTTGCGCGGAAAGCCTGATCCATCAATACACTCTTCATGTTCTAGAATAATTTTTAAAACTTGGGGATCAAAATGTGTTCCATCCTTTAGCCGATTGATGCCGCTTTGGGGATGATTGCGATAAATAGTTTCTTCTTCTTTAGAAAGCATACTGATCGGTTGGCCATAATTCACATTCGAGTCTTGCAAGCCAATTTCGTGTAGAAATGAACCCAAAGTTAAAAATTGAATTGTCTTTTGATCCGTCATATTCAGTTTTTGACTTAGAGCGACTGCCAAAGTTCCGACCGTAACGCCATGATGGGCCAGGTTTTTATCGGCATTTTCTATTTTTAGAACAGACAATGCACCTTGCGCATTTTGAGTTAGGAATTCGACATATTTACCAGTTGCATCTTTGGTTTCTAGGTAAACCGCTTTGTCATCCGGACGTTCATAGACTTCTTCAACATGAGACTGTTGATCTCCTTGAATAATTTCAACGCGATTTTGAAGGTCTTTACTGGATGAGCTGTCGTAGGCAGAATTTATATTTGTTTGAAGGTAGCTACGATATCTTGGCTCATCGTCATTGATGATGAAAAGATTTTTTAACTTTTTCTCTTTGAGTCGCTTAAGTCGCCCGCCTTCAAAACTATCACCTCGACGAAGGTAAAGAACCATTTTTTCGTTAATTTTTACAAATGCATCGAAATCAATTTTTTGGTCACCACGAAGCGTGCTTACGCGGATGGGAGTATGATTCATACAATTAGTTTTCCTTTTAATTCTTGTGCTTCGACACTAAACTGTTAAGCTTTGGAAATGTCTTTAGATGAATCAATATTAAAAGAATTCGTAGAAGAATCCAAATCATTAATTTCACAAGGCCTAGAAATTCTGGAAGAAGTGGAGTCTGATCCTAAAAAAATTAAATCTTTGGAAAACTATGGAAACTACGTGGATCGAATTATGGGCGGCGCTAAAAGTCTTGCGATGATGGTTGATAAGACTCATCCCTTAAATTTTGTCTCGGATTACTGCGCGTTGTGTAAAGCCGTCGGGTATAAATCATCTCAAATAGTAGGTAACGAACCATTTCTTATGATATGTGTTGGGATTTTACTGGACGCTACGGAAACTATGAAAGAATTGATTGATAAACTGGCCGAAGGACAATTGATCCAGCGAAATGCAATAACTCAAACTTTTTTAGATCGACTTCAGTGGGTTTCCAATCAATTCGGAAAAGGAATGAGAGAAACAGTGGGTAAGAAAGGTATGGAACAAAATGACATTGATCAGCTGCTTAAAAAATTAGGGGTTGGCTAGTTCTTTCACCCAGAAAAATAGAAGTCAAAAATTTAAAATTAAATACTTTTAATATACTCAATCAATGCTTTTGAATCCGCATCGCTACTAAGGTATTGGGTAGCCATTTCAGAGAAAATTTGACAATTTCCAATCCAAACAAAACTGTCAGCTCTTGATAGTGATGTGGTGAAAATGGAAAAACTTGAAATCCCGCCGCCCAAAGGAGGTGGGGTAGCGTCGCAATCGGATGCATAAAGTCCAAACAGTAAAGTTCGAATTGTGGAAATATGTTTGTCTGTAAGGCCTTTTGTGCCTGGCAATGGCAGGTTGTGAGTTGCCTCCGTTCCCTTGTTCACAGAAATAGTAAGAATTTTTGATTGAAAATCAATTTTGAAACCTACTGAATATTGATACTGTGGCGCAATTGTCCCAGAGGTGTAACTAAATCGCACAGCAGAGATATTTTTTCCCGCCAGGGGTGTTATCCCTTTTGTTTTTGGATTCAACACCGGTGCCGTTTCAGGAACATACGGATTCGAATCAGTAGGAGTGATATCCTGTTTTTTTTCAGCACTTGATAGGGTATTAAAGTTGGGAGAACAATTTTGAAATGTAACAAGTAAAATAAGAATAATTGAAAAATAGCCTATTCCAGAATAAATTGATTTCATAACGCCTCCCTTAGAGCTGATTTATATAGAATGAGTGCAACATTCAAACCATGTATCAAGTTGAAACATTTTGAATTCATTAGATATTCCTACCTGGGATGGAAAAAGTTGTTGCTAAATGAGACGCGTGTTCTGATCATATAGGTATGACAAGTGTGTTAAACTTACTGTTGACCTTTTTATTAATTGCACAAAACGGTATTGCACGCGATTCCAACTCTGAGCTTGATAGTATGATTTTAAGGCCACTTAATTTTGTTGGAGAAGTGACCAAAAGTTTAAATCAAGTTAATGATGGCTTAAATAACAAGGATAAATGTGTTGATTTTATTTCGGACAAACTGGATAAGATTGACCGACTTCAGAGTGATAGTTTTTTTCCTCAAACTGATCTTGAGGTTAAAGAATTAGAGGACAAAGGGCTCGATACCCTCAATAAATTGTTTCAAACTCAAATCGTGATTCGAAAAAAACAAAGGGAACTGACTCGAGCAGGATCCTTAAGCTATGACTGTCTTCAAAATATTAGACGATCGACCAGGTATATTCGGTTCATGGAAGATATGTTGATTGAATGGATGATCGAAAGAAAAAAACTGCCCACGTTTTCTGAAGAAATTCTTAATGGCAGTTTTCCTCAGCTAATGGTTAACACCGATGTTGAAAAAGAAATGAGATTTCGAATTGGAGATTTATTTTTAATTCGAGGTAAGAGTTATACTAGCGGTATGATCGCCAGAATCGGAGACACCGAGCTGCAGTTCAGTCATTTAGCTATTCTTGGTCAAAATGAACAAAATGAACGAGTCGTGGTGGAGGCTTTGATTCCTTACGGAACACGCATTACACCTTTTGAAACCTGGCTAAAACAAAAAGAAGCACGGGTCGTACTTTTTCGGTATCAAGATTCTGAAATAGCGGCCAAAGCGGGAAAAGCCGCTTTTGATCTAGCTGACAAATACATAAAAAAAATGGGCAGCAATATTCCCTATGATTTTCATATGAATTCGCTAGATGCGGACTCACTATTTTGTGCTGAATTAATTGAAAATGCATTTCTAACTGGCTCGGGATCGAAAGTGCTTTTGCCAGAACATAAGTCATTGACGACAAAATTTAAGTCGACGCCATTTTTAAAAAATATCGGAATCGAAGCAAACGAGATATTTGCGCCCGGAGATATCGAATTTGATACTCGATTTGATTTGGTTGCGGAATATCGTTTTTTAGGCAAATTTAACGAATCGGATTCAATACCATTGCTGAGAACTGTAAGAATGCAAGATGCTATTATTCAGAGTCTTTACAACTGGATGGTTCGAGACAATTATCAATTTGTAGATTCATGGAAAATTAATGTTAAAACAATTTTGGCGAAAGTGCTTCGTTACGTCGGTTTTTTCAATGATCGCTTTCCAACTCATATGCCATTTTTATCTCTTAAAACAGTGATGCAATTTGAAGAAACTGGCAAACTGCTAGAAGCGCGACTCTTTCCTATTGAAGAAGCATTTTACAAAACCAAAGGTCACTCACTGCATTTTCAAGAGATGCTTAAGATTCTAAAAGACTACCGAGACGACGAATGTCGCAAACCAAGCACAGACCTATCACGGTTGCTGACAGCCAGCAATTGCACAAAATAAAAGTGGGATCAAACGATCCCACCCAAAATTAAACTGCAAAATTTAAGCAGCATTTTAAACCAACGGTTTAAGCAGCATAAAGACGTGCGAATTTTTCATATTTCTTTGTAAACTTAGAGTATTCTTTTTCATAATGGCCGTTGTAGCCATCAAATAGTTCAAAAAGAAAATTGTAATACTCGCGGTAAACAAACGTAGCCATGAATTGGCCATAGAAATCTCGAGGCGCATCAGCATAGAATTCATATTTGCGAAAAAAATGAGTTACATATTTATTAAAATACGCCCACCATTTTTTAGCTTCCTTTTCACGAATGAAATTTCCGACAAAGTAAACTTTGTTTCCGCAGGTAAGACCGATTTCCCATCCTTCGCCTGCTGTTTTCCAGTAGGTTTTGAATGTATAGTCTCCAAATTTGTATGTTTTTGTTGTGTTCACGATTCCTCCTTGTGAGGTTTAATTTCTCCATAGTTGGAATTCAAAGTCATGTGAAGTTGCCTCGTTCTAGACGAAGACGCAGTCTGGTATTATTCCAGAGTAATTGCTTTATAACTGCAAATTGAAGTTGCCACTTGATAAATTGAAAGTTAATTTTTTATTTTGCAATCTAGTCCTGTAACAATCTTCAAAGGGAAATCTCTATGAGAAAAATTTCATTTTTAATTTTTAATTTATTTTCGATTGCGGCATTGGCCGGCTCGGTGAGCGGAACGGTCACTATTGATAAAAAATTGGCAATCGAGCTGAAAGGCGGCACATTGTTTATTTTTGCAAAGAACGCTGGTTCCAAAGCTGGTGATGGGCAGATGCCGGTGGCAGTTCAGCGCATTCCCAATCCAACATTCCCAGTCTCGTTTGAATTGAGCGGTGAAAATACGATGATAAAGGGAACTCCATTTGACGGTCCGTTTTCAATTTACGCACGATATTCAGCCAGTGGGGATGCTACAGATAAATCAGGACCACAGGGCGCGACAGCTAAAAATAAAAAAGTTAATGTGGGCGACAAGTCGATTAAAATTGAACTGAAAAAATAGTTAGGAACAGAGATTTGACGAGGTTATCAGTCCTGAATGGCAATAAAAAAGCTCAGAATTAATCCTGAGCTTTTTTAAAGTATTTGAATTTCTTTTTAAATGCCGAAACCTAGTACTAGTTTGACATAGGTTCCGCTCATATCTAAATCCGGTGTGCCCGTGAATGTCCCCGTGGAATCTTTAACTTTATTCCATTTCATATTTTGGTAACCTGCTTCTGCGCCAACGATAAATCCCATCAATCCAACGCCGGCTTCAAGGCCTAATGAATAACTGGATGCTGAGTCTGGCGAAAAATCGGCCGAGGCTGCGCCTTCTTTCCATTTCATACTATTAGAATGCGACATTCCAAGGGTCGCAATCGGTCCCAGGTAAATTAAAGTATTTATCAAACGATAATTTACAATTAGCGAGGTGCGAGTCACTTGAGATTTATATTCCAAGCTTCCGCTGCTTGCGTTGAATCCCATATTTTCATAGCGAAGGCCACCGCCGACGCCAATGATAGGAACCACAAAAATAGCATCAAAGCCAATACCGGCATTGGGTGCCACTGCCGGAACGGCTGTCCCACCATTGTAAATCGCCGCAAGATCAGGTTTGCTTGCTAGAACGCCATAAGTCAGTCGCGCCTCAAATAAGGCATGGGCCGAATTAAACGCCAGTAAACATAATATTAAAAGCCAACTATTTTTCATAAATCCTCCATAGTGAATCACTCATAAGCCTAGTCCTTTGTTACCATAGGCACAATCAATTTA
>JAYTTH010000200.1:0-1929 GCA_043745515.1 Pseudobdellovibrionaceae bacterium
ATGGGATTGACTCGAATTATGCTCTGGCCTAACCGAGACGCCCTTTACGGCGTTCATTATTTATATGTAGCAATCACAGTCGCCTGCAGTATTTTAGGCGTCGTGCTCTGGGGTACCATCTGTGGTTCCATGCTGCCCTTTCTATTAAAAAAAATGGATCTGGATCCCGCAACGGCTTCAGCGCCCGGGGTGGCTACTCTGGTGGATGTTACGGGGCTTGTGATTTATTTTTCCGTAGCCAGCTTTTTCCTTCGCGGCTTATTGCTTTAAAAATTAACTTTTTGTTTGCCAACATAGTCAACCCGTAGCGAGCCTGTCTAATTTTTAGTCACAGATGAACACTTTACCTAGCACTAAAAAAAATGAGGCTTTAATTTCTAGTAACTCTGGAAATGTCTCAGGAGTTCCACTATCTTCCAAAAGCGAAAGCGCACTTCATTCATTGAGGACCCAAATGAAATTAAAAATTACACTTTTGTTAACTTTGTTTTTAGCCCTGCCTAGCATCGCCCAAGTGATTGACACAAAACAGTACTCTGATCCTAGCTTAAAAGAAGGTGAATGCCATACTTTGTCTGATTCTAAAGTCTATCTTTCTAGTGTTAAAAAAAATTCGAAAGCGGTCAGTGAAATCGGAGAAGCCAAAATTGATTTCTTGCGAGACACTGAAAGCGAATCTTACTTTTTTTGTAAGTTGAAATGCGTTTTAAATGCTGAGAGTCGATTTATTTGGATTACTCAAAAAGATGAAAATGAAAATTTTAAAAAACTGGAAGGTTTTGTTTGTTCGGGTCTTGAAATTCGTGATGTTGCGGTGACCTCTACTTTAACGATCAAGACGACAGTGGCAACTCCCTACAAAGCGGTCCAGTCCAATTTTTCCGAAATTCATGATGTTCTTAAATCTATAAATTATAAAATGACTCCTCAAATGACCGCAGACTTATTTACTGAATTTTATTTGAATCTTCATGTGGTTCAAAAAGCATATTCAACGGCTAGCTTGGGTCCTTTTCAAATGGCGAGTGCCGATCTGGCCCGGTACTTTTTAGAAAACCCTGAATCAGAGCAGTTGATTAGAGATAAAATGATAGAACTAGCTACCATAGAGGCTTTAGACGGCCCTGCCCATCCAACAACAATGGATTTTTCTTCATCGGCATCTTTAGTAAATTTATTTTTTAGAATGAATGGTCGTTTTCTGCCCTATGTTCCGGAAGCTAAACAAGCCGAGCAATATTAACCGCAAGCAATCGAGGTTCCACAATTGAGGCAAACAAAACAACCCCCGCGAAGTTCTGTAACACTGTTGCAGTCGCCGCAACGTGGGCGTTCCGACACTTCAAGTGGCTGCGCTATTTTACTTTTATCGCGATAAACTGCTACTGATTTTAGGCCCAACTCCCAGGCTTTTAGATGAATTTCGGCCACGTCCTGAATCTTACATTGGCTTGGTAAATTAATTGTCTTGGAAATCGCACCCGACACAAAGGGCTGGACGGCGGCCATCATTTTAAGATGGGCTGCTGGCGAAATGGGATCGGCTCCTAGTGCTGTTTGGAACACTTTTCTATGGGCTGGATCACGCAATAACTTTTCATCAAGGTGTCCCGTATCTAACAGTCTTGTTTTTATTGCGCTTATTTCTGACAGAGAATAACCTAATGTTTTCAAGGCCTCTTCAAAAAAGTAATTTACTATTTTTATCCTAACGCTCGGTCCATTTTTTTTACCGGTCACAAGATTTTTATATTTTATAAACGAAAATTCAGGTTCTATTCCCGTAGTTTCTGCGTTCATAAAAAAGC
Organism: Pseudobdellovibrionaceae bacterium; assembly: GCA_043745515.1. GTDB lineage: Bacteria > Bdellovibrionota > Bdellovibrionia > Bdellovibrionales > Bdellovibrionaceae > UBA2316. The sequence goes on from JAYTTH010000200.1 coordinate 1,809, forward strand.
TGATTGTACCAGTAGGCGCGATTACCGTAGCCTGTGCGTTTCGAAACCCATTTCCGGAACACTGGGTATTCACAAAATCCCAATTGTCTTTTGTTACTTTTTTAAACATGGCCGGCAACAA
>JAYTTH010000201.1:0-1925 GCA_043745515.1 Pseudobdellovibrionaceae bacterium
TAAACTCAATGGCAACTTAGCGGCTGACATGACTTCACTGTCTCAACAGTTATTCAGCTTGTCAAATGCGGGGCCAGCTATTTATTCTATTGAGGGTTCGCATACTGCCCCTTGGAGTCATTTTATGAAGTTACTGATCGCGCTTTTTTTTCCTCTAGTTACATTTGCCAATTATCTTTCGATTGGTGAATCAGGTGAAACTATAAACCCAAATACCTATAGAATCGGGGGTTCACTTCAATCCTCATCAGCGGGCAAAGGTGGCCTGAATGTCGGAGGGTTTTTAGACTCTGGCTGGCGGGACGATTTAACAAGTCGGTTTTTATTTGGGGTCGGTGCCGTTGATTTTCATATGGGTGCCAGTTTAAAATATGTACCTTTTCCTGATGTCGACAATCAACCTGCATTAGGCGTGCGCACAGCATTTTGGTTAACTCGACTCGACGATACCAGCGTGACCGTTCTGCAAGTGGCACCCTTGGCGAGTAAAAAAATCGATATTAAAAAAGGCAAATTAACCAGCTACGTGGCCGTTCCGTTGAATTTTGTTTTTCTTAAAAACAAAAGTGTAACCGGCACGCAGTTTACCTTTGGGGCTGAATACGAACACCCCGACTGGCAAGATGTTAGTTTTGCCGCAGAAATTGCACTTGATTTGAATAAATCAGAATCGGCCGCAAATGTTTTCGTAAGCATTCCGTTTGACAATAAATCTGGTTTTAAAAAACGAGCGAAATAGGAGTTATCATGTTCGGTTGGTTTAAAGATGATTCGACGGCTGCCGATATATATATCGACCTAGGAACCGCCAATACCGTAATCAGCGCGCGTGGAAAAGGCGTTGTCGTGAACGAACCCAGCATTGTAGCCCAAGTCGTGACCAGCAACCAAAAGAAAATGAAAATTATAGCTGTAGGCAAAGAAGCCAAAGCGATTGCCGACAAACAAACTGGAAACATTATTATTCAAAAACCGATCAAAGACGGAGTCATCGCTGATTTTGATTCTGCAGAATATTTATTAAAATACTTTTTAAATCATCCAAAAGTAAAAATGCACTACACCAATCCACGAGTCATTATTTCACTTCCCTTTGGCGTCACCGAAGTTGAAAAGAAAGCCGTTGTCACCGCTTGCAAAAAAGCCGGCGCCAAAAAAGTTTTTCTAATTGATGAACCCATGGCCGCAGCCATTGGCGCCGGTTTGAAAATTAAATCTCCAATAGGCTGCATGATTGTTGATATTGGCGGTGGCACTACGGAAGTAGCCGTAATTGCCCTAGCAGACATAGTCTATTGTGAAGCGATTCGTGTTGGTGGACATAAAATTGATGCAGACATAGTTCAATATTTTAAAAAATATAAAAAAATTGTTGTTTCTGAAAGTCAGGCCGAATTTTTAAAAATTTCAATCGGAACGGCTGTACCAAAAAAAGATATTCAAACAGCGATGATAAACGGCCGCGATTTAGAAAGCGGCTTGCCAGTCTCTATTGAAATCACATCCGAGCAAGTGGGCCTCGCGATGAACGATTCCTTGCAAGATATCATCAATGCTATTCACAAAGCGCTTGAAAATACGCCGCCGGAATTGGTGTCTGATATTATTGATAACGGTATTTGGCTAGCTGGTGGCGGCGCTTTGATCCGCGATTTCAACTTACGCATTCAAAATGAAATTAGACTTCCGGTGAATATCGCAGACTCGCCTCTGGTTGCGATTGCCAATGGCGGGGAAAAAGTTCTAAATGATCCGACTCTGCTAGAAAAAATCCAGCTGGAGCTTTAAGAAATAGAGCCTGCATTTAAACAGGCTCTACCATTTTTACTACTCCAAGAAAAATTGCATCAATCCGTATTGTCCGGAACTCACTTCAAGACTTTTCAGCTCTGGTGTGTAGTTCAACGTGTCTGCCGAACTATAAC
>JAYTTH010000202.1:0-1923 GCA_043745515.1 Pseudobdellovibrionaceae bacterium
GGCAAGCTCCATTCAAAAAACCATTTTCTGAAAAATTCTTCTTTGCGAATGGGGTTTTTCTGAATCAACGTTACCGGCAACACTCGAACAGAACTAAAAAACTTTTTTAAAATTGATTCCGAATCAGAAAACGAACGCCCTTTTTGAGTACTAAAATAATTTCGGGACTGACTTCCAAGACTTGAAAATTTTATCACTTGAGCCAGATACGAGACTTGCTTTTTGGTAAAGGGACCCTGATAGCCTCGCAAGGCCACCAATGTATCCTCCTGTGAATTGGGACGAATAGCTTTAATTAAATCGTCCCATTCTTCATTTTTTAAGGGTCTAAATCCGCAATCCAAAAGATGGTCATTAATTATAGCATAGGCAATAACATCAATAAGTTCACTGAAGACAATCAAATCGAGTTCTTTCAGGAACGCATCTAGTTTGATCATTCCTTTTCTCCAAAAATTGCTTGTGCTAGTTTGGTAGTAATTCCAACAAAATCATTCAATTCTTTAACCTCAACAAAACGGCAGTTACGATGAGACACCACTTCGTTTCCCAAGGCACTTCTAAAAGTTTCCATAGCCACACGATGCAAAAGGAAAGTAACGCTTAAAGAATTTTCTAGGCCCGCTTTAATTGCCCCCAAAGTAGTTTCAAAATTAGCGCCTAAATTGTACATGAAATCCGAATCTGAAATAATAACTCGATGGACTTTTTTTTCGTCTTTAGTCCATTTACTAAGCACATCAAATGGAAACTGAGTTCCACCACCCATGAATTGCAAAAAGAAACTATTTGATTTTGCTTCCGACAACATCCAATCGGATTCCACTGAAGCATCAGAATAGACACTGCCACGCACGGCCCCTTTTTTACGAATAGCATAGGTCGCCAAAAGCAAGGCGGCTACGGTCAACATATTTATATCATCACTGGGTTTGGGCATAGACCCGGACGTGTCCAAATAGACTTCTAAGCGAGGTTTTTCAAAACCCTCGTCATTAGAGGGATCATCGGCCACGAGTTCTCGTTTTAAAAGAAAAGCCGGCGCCATAGTCCCTGACTTTAAATAGGATTCTGTCCAATTTATACTTTGAATATCATCAGAATTGTCCCAGTCTTCCAGCACCGAAGGAATTACGTTTTCAGGATCAAACCCTTTTATTTTCGATGGCATCAGAGATATCAACTGTTCGATATAATTTTTATAAAATCGAACTGATGCTTGATACACTATATTTTCTCTCTGATGTCCAGGCCGGCGACCCAAAATATTAGCTAGTTTTTTCCAGCTAGTGGCTTGAGGAATATCGGCACCACCGGTTTTTATCCACCCCTTAATAGTTGCTTTCTCAATCGCTTTTTTAGACGCTTTGGATAAATTTCCATCAGCCGGGAAGTCTTCACCGTCCGGCCCTTCCGAGTCACCTTGAAACGGATCCTTAGTATCCTCATTAGGCCCCATCAAATCGTTAAAAGAAAAATTGGCAATAAAATGGCTTAAAAAATAAACAAATTGTTCGTGGAAATTAGGAAGTTGATAAAAAATGTCGGCAAAATTTGTAGCATACGCAACAAGAGAATGATCCAGATTCAGTCCAAAGTATCCTTCACATCTCCAAATAGCTTCATAAATAGCTAAATAGTTTTTATAGTAACTGGAAAGTGGGCCATTTGCAGTGGATAGATAGATCTCTTTTAGTTGACCCTGCATTTCTAAATCACGACCAACAAATTCATTAACAAGCAAATCCCAAAAAATATTTAAATGATAAAAAGGAAGCCCTGGAATGAGCTCTTCAGCAAGTAACATCAAATCGGCTGATATTTTTTGCGTTGCTGGGAATCTAATATGATGACCAATATCGTGAGCAAAGGCCCCCGGCAAACAGTGAAGAATTTTATTTTGCTCAAAAAAAACTCTATTGT
>JAYTTH010000203.1:0-1922 GCA_043745515.1 Pseudobdellovibrionaceae bacterium
CATGAATATCGCCAGTAATCATAACCTTAGGAATAGAAAGATCAAGCTTTTGAGCCACTTCATCGCCCGTCGCACCAGGCAGTCTGTAGTCGAGAAACACGAGATCGGAAAATTTCAGGATAGTTGTCCGATTTGATCAACATGCTTGTTGATATTTTTCTTTTGTATTCGATTTTTTCTTTTCCTTCAAGGGATTTAATTTGACAACTGTGATCGGATCCCAGTTTCGCGTTTTTCCTGACCATCTTTTTGGATTTTTATTCCTAGCTATTTTATAAACTTCATTCCTGTTTTTTAAAATTTCAACATCCAACCCATCATGTTTCGACGATGGCGTCACAAAATTTATTCCACTGTGCAGATGCTCAGTGTTGTACCAAGTGGTAAATTTTTGCATCCAAATGATTGCTCCTTCAATATCATCAAATGGTTTTGATGGAAACAGGGGACAGTATTTTAAAGTTTTAAACACCGACTCAGAGTACGGATTGTCATTGCTCACACAAGGTCTGCTGAATGACGGCATGACACCAAGTTTTTGCATGGTTGCAAGCATTGTCGCGCCTTTCATGGGACCACCATTGTCAGAGTGAACTGTCACTTGGAATTTATTTATCTTTTCACTTTTACAAATTTTCTCCAAAAGCCTTGCTGATAACATAGAATCTTGTGTTTGGTGAATATCCCAGCCAATAATTTTTCTAGAAAATAAATCCAAAAATAAATATAAATAATAAAACTGCCCTCGAACTGAACTCTGTAAGTAGGTTATGTCCCAGCTGTAAATTTGATTCGGCTTTGTTGCTTCGAAAGCCTTTGGTGGAGTAATCACTCTTGGCTTTGAGTGCCCACGATGAATATTTAATTTTTCTGCCTTTAAAACTCTGTAAAAAGTGGATTCGCTCGCTATAAAAATACCGTCGTCTGCAAGTTTTGGCACAATTTGATGCGGACTTAAATTTACAAAGTTGACGCTGATCGAGGTTTTAATAATTAACTGCCGCTCTAGTTCAGTTAATTTATTTTCCGGCACTGCTGTTGGCCCACGTCTGGCGTCAGTGGACCTTAGCTTCCAACGCAGCAACGTGCGCTCTTCAAGACCAAAGACCTCGCAGGCGCGAAGCAAGCGACAACCAGCACTCACTGCTTCGCTGACCAAATCTATAATGCTTCTGCGGTCAGAAACTGACGTCAAAGCGCCTCGTCCTCGTCCGGTGATGGCCATAATAAATTGACTTTTTTTTGGAGAATCAACAACGCCGATACTTCAGCCAGTGCGGCATCTTTTTTTTGCAGATTCTTTTTTAATGATTTTATCTCGACATCACGCTCGTCTTTTTTGTTCAATACCGCTTTTGGTGCAGACATAAATTTTAACATCTCTGCGCGCCACTCCGTGAGCTGATTCGAGTGCAACCCATTCTTGCGAAGATACAAACCCAAATCCTCCTCGTCCAACGAATAGGTTTCAGATATGATTTTTAAAATTTTCTCCGCAGAAAAGCTTGATTTGTTTTTTTTGTTTTTCATTCCTGAAACATTAGCACACTTTGCTTGCCAATTTTTAACAGTACATACTTTTAGACTGTTTTCCTTGCAAAACTCAGGGATTGTTTGAGCTCCTCGATTCAATAATTTTTTGACGATAGCTTCTTTGAATTCCGGGCTGTAGCCCTGACTTGTACGCATGCGTTACTCTTTTCACGCCCCACTTTTTTATTTAACTCATCGGACAACTACCCTGAAACAGGGGGTTACCGGAATGCGAAATGGTGAGCTTCAATCTTTAAGATGGACGGATGTAGACTTCGAGTCTGGCTTTATCAGTATAAGTAAGTCATGGAGTAAATTTAATGGTGAGGGGCCTACTAAGACGTCCAAAAATAGGGTTTGCCCTATCTCTGGTGTCTGTAGAACTTTCC
>JAYTTH010000204.1:0-1910 GCA_043745515.1 Pseudobdellovibrionaceae bacterium
CTTTTATGGGCGAGCTCTTCGCATTGGCACTCCTATAGAACTTCGTAAATAGGTGAGGCAATTCTTGGGCCGGAATTCCTGGTCCCTGATCGCTTATAACGAAGAAGACAGAACCATCCCTTTCGTAGGTTTTAACCCCAATTTGAGTGCCTTCCGGTGCGTATTTAATGGCATTTTCCATGATGTTCGATAGCACCTGGCTCATAAGATTTGGGTCCATCCGAATAGGAAAAAGAGGCTCCAGCTCTGACTGTACTCTCATTCTCTTTAATTGGGCTAAAAACTCGTGCTTTTTAATTACATCCATCATTAGATTGTTTGGATCTTTAGATTGCCAATGCAGTTCAACGCCTTGAAATTCAATTTTTGCGTAGTTCAAAATTGAATTTATAAATTTCAATAAGTCATCGCTGGAAGACCTTATTGTATCAACCGCTTCACGCTGTGGGACACTGACCGATTGCGGATCAGACAAAATCACGTCCGTCATTCCTTTAATTCGGGCAATCGGAGTTTTTAAATCATGAGACATCATAGAAATGAAATTTGTTTTTAATTCTTCTACCTGCTTAAGAAGCTTATTGCGCTCATAGTATTCCCAGCTGCGACGATTTTCGATAATCAAACGATAAGGAATAAAAAAGTAATAACATAAAAATATAGCAAGCAGCGGGTGGGCCATTGAAATCCAAAATCCAAAAGGCCAAAAGGCCACATACGCCACGGCGACGTACGACACAAATAACGAAATGATAATCATCAAACCAAACGCCGGCCTGACCGCGAAAACAATGTACACTGTAATGATAGAAATCAAAATCGTTAAGGCCAAATTCACCCATTGTGGCGCCCTAAAAACTGCATTATTCAATATTAAAGTATCGAACATGTTGGCGTGCATCTCTGTAGTGGTCATCGCGATCGACGATCGCGAATACGGAGTCAAAATATAGTCTTTTTCTGTCAACTCTAAGTTCTGGCCAATAATAACAATTTTATCTTTGATTGCGTTTGCGTTCACTTTCCCTTGAGCAAAATAGTGAAAAGGAATTTTATCATACGAATTGGTAGGGCGAAATCGGATGTAAACCTGATCGGTTTCCAAAAAATTAAAGAGACCTCGGATTTTATATTTTTCAGATATTTCAGTGTTCAGCGAACTAGCCAGATACGGATGCAACATCAATTGGTCTTGATAATTCACCATCATTCGCCGAGTAACACCGTCTTTAGCAAAATTAGCGGTATCCGTACTTTTAGGGCCCGAAAAAAGTTTAATATGTTCGAAAGGAGCGCTCATTTTAAGTTTGCCTTCTTCGCCGCGCATTTCTAAAAAATTGGTCAGAACAAAAAGCTGTGAAAAACTGTCTGCCTGTTTAGCATAGTCAGTTTTCTCTTTGTTATCCCCAACGATTTCATCAAAATTCAAATCATAAACAATCGCAGACGGGCCTAGACGTTTAATTTCAGCCAAAACATTCGCATGGTCTTTGAATTTGGGTATGCCTTTAAAGTATTCTACAGACTCGGGACTGATTTCTACAATTTGAATATGGCCCGAAGTTTCAGGTGCCGGTGAATACCGGACTCGCAAATCATAAAGGTAGGCTTCAAAAAAATCTAATTTTATTTGGTTTATAAACAAAGCCAGACCTGTCGCTAACGCCACTCGAAAAACAATAATTCCTAGAAACTTAATTCGATCCCAAAGGGATAGGGTTTCCTTGTTTTTTAGCGAGGGCGGTAGTGCCATTAGTTCTTTATCTTATTGGTAAACAGCCCTCGCCACCTTTGGCTTTAATAGCTGCAGATGCGCTATTAGATCCTTTAGTTGACGCTTTTGGCTTAATTTTTTTAATGCTTTTTGCTTTCATAATCGTTCCTAGTTCGTAGTTAAACATCGTACCCTC
>JAYTTH010000205.1:0-1904 GCA_043745515.1 Pseudobdellovibrionaceae bacterium
CAAAGTGAGCGTGTCGGGGAAACATTCAGCATGAAGTTTACCCAATTTATTTGGGTTGGTATTGGTGGCTCAAGTTTAGGGCCCAAAGCCATGGTTGAAGCCATGAAATGGTCTCATGTTCATGTTTTAGAAAATCCAGATATTCAGACGCTATTATCAGTAAAGAAAAAAATGGCGTCCTTCAAAGACGTTGGTTTTGTGTTTGTATCTAAAAGCGGAACAACGATTGAAACATTGGCGACCATGGATTTTTTCAGTCAAGAACTGGCTGATCAGAATTTGAAACTTAAAGATCAATCGGTCGTGATAACAGAATTAAAACCCAGCAGTCTTTATGACTGGGCAAAAACAAACGATGTCCCAGTTCTAGAAATTCCCCTCAATGTAGGTGGACGATTTTCGGTGTTAAGTTCAATTGGTCAACTTGTGATCAAACTTGGAAAAATGAACTTGTCAGAATTTCGCAAAGGTGCGGCTTCGGCCTTTGATGCTAATTACAAAGAAAAAACCCTCTATCCGCTGGCTCAGTTTTTTATGGACAGCTTTCAACGTAAAGACGTGCTGACGTATTTTTGGTACTATTCCGATTCAACATATCAATTGGGAAAATGGCTAGAACAATTGTGGGCAGAATCCTTAGCTAAAAAAGAATCGCCCAATTATATCGCCACAGCGCCCATCGTAAGCCTTGGGGCCAACGATCAGCATTCTATATTGCAACAAATGATGGAAACTCAATTGGGCAAAACAATCGTGGTTCATAGGTTTAAACCCAGTGAAGAAAACGAGTATAAATTAAAAACCACTCAGTTTTCAGAGACTCATATTTTAAAAAACAAACCCTTGAGTCATCTATTAAAAACCGAAGCGCAGGCCATGACTGAAAGTCAAAAAGAAATCAAAAACCCTGTGTGTGAAATTCAATTTGAAAAAATGGATGAATTTGCATTGGGCCAATATTTTATGACCTACCAGCTGGTAGTGGGAATGCTTGGCGAATTTATGAAAATCAATGCCTTCAATCAGCCGGGCGTCGAACTCGGAAAAATTATAACTAAAAAATTATTAGCAGCCACCACTTAAAAAAAAGAGGAAACTATGAAACTAAAATCTCCGTTCCAAAATAAAATTAAAATCTACACCGACGGCGCCGATAAAAAATCAATGCTAGAAATGTACGCAAATACTTATGTTCAGGGATTGACAACGAACCCATCTTTGATGAAGAAAGCAGGAATCAGCAATTACACCGAATTTTGTAAAGACGTTTTGTCACATATCAAAGACAAGCCTATCAGCTTTGAAGTATTCGCCGATGATTTTGCTGAAATGAAACGTCAAGCGAACATTATCTATAAATGGGGCGAAAACGTTTATGTTAAAATTCCAATAATGAATTCAAAAGGGGAAAGCTCGATTCCTTTAATCAAGGAACTAGCAGCCCAAGGGATAAAACTAAATGTAACCGCGCTTTTCACATGGGATCAAATTCACGACACAGTGATGGCTGTTAAAAATGGAGCAGCCAGCATCGTTTCTGTTTTTGCAGGACGAATTGCCGATAGCGGCCGCAATCCCAATCCCTTGATGACCGTAGCCTCTGATTTCTGCAGATCCCATGGCGATCAAATTGAATTACTTTGGGCTTCAACCCGTGAAGTGTTTAACATTGTAGAAGCTGAACAATGTGGTTGCCATATAATTACAGCACCGCCTGATGTAATTAAAAAATTAAGCGGTTTCAATCGTGACCCTTGGGAATTAAGTCTAGATACGGTCAAGACGTTCAAGTCGGATTCTGATGCTGCTGGGTTTAAGATTTAGGGATGAAATTCGCGCTACTTTTAATATTTGCATTTTTAGTTAAGATTCCAAATTCGGTTGGACATGCGGATTCTTCAGTA
>JAYTTH010000206.1:0-1902 GCA_043745515.1 Pseudobdellovibrionaceae bacterium
ACAATTTCAAAACAATTGAACAAATAAGATATTTGAATCAAGATGCTAAAATCATGGTATTAGAATTGGATGATTAATTATAGTAGCAGAAGACTTAAATTAATTTGAATCGTCAAAGTTAATAAATATGGATAATTTGAGTTATTAAATATTAAGAGGTAATCATGCAAAAAATTGTACCATGTCTCTGGTTTAATGGAGATGCAGAGGAAGCCGCTGAGTTTTATGTCAGTTTAATTCCAGATTCTAAGATCGATAAGGTATTTCGATCACCTACAGATACACCAAGTGGTCGGGCAGGAACTGTTCTTACAGTTAAATTTACCTTAGCCGGCAATAATTATATTGCTCTGAATGGTGGTCCCCAATTTCCTTTTACTGAAGCCGTTTCTTTTCAAATTAACTGTGAGAATCAAGCGGAAGTTGATCGATTATGGGCAGCACTTACAAAAGGTGGCACGGAGATTCAATGCGGCTGGCTAAAAGATCGTTGGGGTTTATCGTGGCAAATCGTACCAACAAGACTTACAGAATTAATATTTGATCCAGATACTGCGCTTGCGCGTCGTGTGATGGTAGCAATGATGAAGATGGTCAAGATTGATATTGCTAAACTCGAAGAAGCTGCAAATAAAAAATAAGGAATTTTCCAAACTCTTAATATGACTTCTATTGAACGTTTTCAAAATTGGTATAAAAAGCAATGCGAAACTGAATGGGAGCATGAGTATGGAATATCTTTGGAGTCATGTGACAATCCAGGTTGGTGGTTAAAAATTGACGTCAAAAAAAATCGTCTTGATGTTTTAACTTTTAAAGAAATTTCCAGAGGTATAGGTAAGAATGGTCATCCTTCGTCAAAGGATTGGATTAGATGCTACATAGAAAATGATACTTTTCATGGTGCAGGCGACCCGACCAAACTTGATGAAATCTTAATCACTTTTCTTGATTGGGCAGAGAAGAGTTAATAAATACCAAACATCTGATAACTTTCAAAACCTGATTCGCTAATTTTGAAAAAAACGGGAGTGTGTTTCTCAACACTCCTAATGATGCTTATTTCAGAAAAACCCTGTCCACTAGATAAGGAGTATCACATAGTGCCATATTTATGTTTGCCACTAACTCCTCACTATTGCGATTCTCAAACTTTGTGAGAACTTCAAGAATTTTTGTTCGCAAAAGTTTAGTCTGATCAAACTCGGGCTGACTTGCAAATCTCAAGAAACTCTCTGAGTCACATCCACTTCTTACAGCAAGTGTCATAATCGCTCCGGTATATTTTCCAAGATTGCCGATTTTAACTTCCTTTTTGATCTTAAAAACCATCACCCAAATATTTGGGGCTTTTGGATTTTTATCAAAAAAGATCTCACCAATCGGAACATATTTATTGTAAGCGAATATTCCAACCTCGTCACTCTCAACGTAGGGCAAGTATCGAAGAAATACTCCACCAACAACAAATAAAATGAGGAGTGTTGTTTTTAGGAAACTCTTAAGATCGCCGTGCTCCTTAGACACATGAAGGAGGAACTTTAAATTAAGCACAATGACACATAAGACAATTCCAACTGAAACTCCCTTTGCGGAGAAATGTTGGGCAAATTCTGTCTTATCAAAAGTTCCGAGTTTAAGCAGCGAGAATAAGAGAATTCCCACAACGCTTGAAAATGCTAGCAGCCAAAGAAGAATTGACCTCAACTTGCGAACTTTATTTGTCGTCGCAGTTTTTGCCTTCAAGGAAGAACCTCCATTAGTCGATTCCGACCAAAAACCTTAAGCAACATGCATAATATCAGATATTTTTAGTAAGATAAAGATTTCGCCTATCAATACGAAGTCAAGAAGTTTATAATTTGTATAAATTCAAAGATCGAGGAAATTCGATAATTTTTT
>JAYTTH010000207.1:0-1902 GCA_043745515.1 Pseudobdellovibrionaceae bacterium
AGTGAAAACAAAATAGCCCGTTTAAAAATACCTGTCTCTGGCGGAACGGAAGACGCCTTTACCTATTTTGATCCAGCGATTGTAATGGAAGGAATGGAATTAAAAAAACTAAAACGTCCCTATTTTTTTCCAATAGTTTCGTCGGCCACGTTAGCTTTGAGCTTGAAAAAGAAGTCAACGGGACGTGTGGACGGTTTTATAGTCGAGGGCCCTTTGGCGGGTGGTCACAATGCGCCTCCACGCGGACAGATGCAATTAAACGAGCGAGGCGAACCTATCTATGGCGTTCGTGATGAAGTGTCTTTGGCTGACATGGCAGCGCTTGAATTGCCATTTTGGATGGCTGGCGACTATGCGACTCCAGAAAAAATGCAGAAAGTTCGCGATCAAGGCGCACATGGAATTCAAGTGGGGACACTATTTGCTTTTTCTGAAGAATCCGGAGTGGATAAAAACCTACGTCTTGAGGCTATAAAAACTATTTTGACTACTCAACCTCCCGAGGGCGGATGGATTTTCACCGACCCACGATCGTCTCCGACAGGTTTTCCATTTAAAGCCGCTCGATTGCCAGGAAGTATTTCCGAACAAGCCAATTACTTACGTCGAAAACGCGTTTGTGATTTAGGTTATCTTCGCCATACTTATAAAAAACCGGATGGAACTTTGGGACAAAGATGTCCAGCGGAACCAGTAGCTGATTTTCTGAAAAAAGGCGGCGATGAAGAAGAAACAGTTGGACGCAAATGCCTTTGCAATTCTTTGATGGCTGATATTGGAATGCCTCAGATACAAGCGGGCGGCCAAGTTGAGTTACATTTACTAACAGCAGGCGATGATTTGAACAATATTGGTCGCTTGGTTAGGCCTGGGCAGGGCACCTACAGTGCAACCGACGTTATAGGTTATTTGATGGGTCCCGAAGTGGCAAAAACTAAACTTACTTCGCCGGTGTTGGCAAAAAATCCGAACTTGTAATTAGCAGTCACATCCTGGTTGTGACAGAGATCGCCTTTCTTTCTGCCAATTTTTAAATTTCAGTCGGGGTGGAATTCCTCAAGGAAGTTATATGCTAGATTTTAAGTTTAGGGGATTTAGTGACTTCCGCAAATAAATCGAGGCTAGGCGGAGTCATTTTTTTGATTTCTGGAAGTGGTGTCGCCTACTGGCAGTATACCAGTATTTTAAAAAAAATTTCTGAACAGGCGCCCGAGGTGACCTTGTCCAAGACTATTCCTTGCCTATCATTGGCTTTCGCTATTTTGGGCTTAATGTGCATTCTCTTTGGTGAGAATGTTCAGAAATATTCAAAGAGTCTAAAGGGTCGGAAAAAAAACTTTAAAGACATTGTTTTTTTTTCTATTATTCTAATCCCTGGATTAGTTTTCTATTTGTATCTAAAAAGTAAAATGCAGGAAATGGGGTACCAGTTTTGAAAAGATTTCTGGCTGTATTAGTTTTTATATTTTCCTATGTCGGATTCAAGTTAGCTCAGCTTTTATCAATTCATCCTTTGCTTTTGGTTTTGCTTAGCCTATTTTTGATTTTGCTAACGGTAGGACCAATTTTTTTTATTCGGTCAAAACCCATTTATTTTGGGACTGTTTGGTATAAAGGTTTTTCATGGGTTGGATCAACGCTCATAGGCTTTTGGGGAACTTTTTTGCTTTTATCAATTCCTATTGATGTGGCTAATTTGTTTTTTTCATTTTTTAATCACGGAAATGGTTTTATGACGACGGAATTTTATCAAATTATTCTGTGTGCGTCTATTTCCATGATAGTTCTTGGATTTTTATATGCGATGCTGGGCCCGAGGGTCGTGACGGTTTCCATTCCAGTAGAAAATCTACCTCCTGCATTACAAAATTTTAAAATTGCCCAGATTAGTGATTTACATAT
>JAYTTH010000208.1:0-6935 GCA_043745515.1 Pseudobdellovibrionaceae bacterium
AAATGGGCTCCTTTGCTAAAGCAATGACATGAGGATCAGATAGTTTGTATCGGCGAGCAACCATATCTCCAATTTCTGCAGAAACGTCAGCTTTCGATAGATTCTGAAATCCAGACCATTTCTGTGCCCAGGCTTCAAAATACTTTCCGTGTGACATTTTTAAAGCATTAAACTCTGATTCGTGCGCATATTTTTCATGAAGTAAGTCTCTGAGCTGAGCGTTCATTACCCAACTGCCGTTGGGTGATTGAAAAGATAATGAAGAGGGCAAGTGTTTGCAAATTCTGTCCCAATTTTTTATTAGAAAAACTTCCATACGCACATGTGCCAATTCGTGAATTAGAAAAATCAAATCATTAGTGGATTCCGAGATGGGCCGATCGGAAACCCCAAGGCCAAAAGCACGAGGTGTATTTTTACTTTTAAAATCCGATTTAATTTCTTCAAAAGCTAACTCATTTAGCATTTTTGGTGCATTTTTATAAGTCCAGACTTGATACTGCGAATTCGGATGCTGCACAAAAGCTCCAGTATAGGAAGGTACTTTCCAGATTTTGCGAATCTGGTCGGTCAATTGAACGACTTCGATGTTTTGGTCTTCGAGAGCTTTTTTGATGATCCTTTTGAGCGATCCCGGGATATCCCGATCAGCCATCAGTTCAATAATAAGATTTTTTAGCGCTGGTACATCTGAAAGGGCCTCTGCAATTTTATTTCGAGAATGCGCAACTTGGGAAACTATGGGTCTTCTATAAAAAGTCTCACAGGATATTGGACTTGCCCCCTGCAACAAAGCCGGAAATAGCAATACACCTGCATAAAATGCAGTAAAAAGGCCGGTTTTAAAATATCTGAAAGGCAGTTTACCAAACATATAGGGATCTAGTTCAATAGATGAGCCAGAGAATTCGATAGTGTTTCAAATTGAAACAACTATAAATCTTTTGATTTAGCTAACTTCCTATTTAAAAGGTTAACTACATTTAACTTTTCTAGCGGCCAGTTTTCAGGATTTCCATTTAATTTAGTATTTTAAGTATATAATATTACAATGTATTTATTTGTATTGCGACATAAAAAAATTTGTCGTATAATGATGGAATTAGGATGAAAAATTTAACGGCTGAACTCATGATAAAGTCCCTCAAACACCTGGATCGCCTGCTGAAGAAGCCAGTGCAGCTGATTGTGGGTGGTGGGGGGGCCATGATCTTGGCTCATCACTTTCCTCTTTCGACGACAGATATTGATGCTATTCCAAAAGGTATGGCAATCGAAGAACTTGATCCGCTGATTAAAAAGGTAGCGCTACAACTCGGGCTTGCAAGCGACTGGCTGAATCCATACTTTTCAACGTTTGCGCTGACGCTGCCGACTTCATACGATCAGCGGCTGTGCGAGGTTTACAAGGGTAATTTTCTTGAGGCGTTAGCTTTGGGCAAAGAGGATATGCTGATTATGAAATGTTTTGCACATCGAGCCAAAGATGTGGGACATGCCAAGAGTTTGATCAAGCAAGGCGCAGACGTATCTATGGTTGAGGATCATATTTGTCAGCTTAAAATCAAGAAAATAAGGGGCGCTCAAGAGGCTTTAGATTTTCTTGATGAGTTACGTGACGATTTATGAAGGGACTAGCCAAGATCCCCGATCACAAAAATCTTCGTCAGGCCTATTCATCGCTTCAATCAGCAAAGAGCTCCCTGACTGAAACGCAGCTTTTACTTTTCAGCCAGTGGACTCGGTTCGATGCCAGGCTCATGGAGCAACTGATCGTGCACATAGCGCGATTTTGGCGAGAGTTTTCAGTGATCAGGCTGAACTCTGGCGTTTGCGCGCAAGTCTGGCCACAGTGCCTGGCTGTCTGCCTTGAACAAGGATTGATTCTGGTGAATAAAGATAAACGCCTTTATAAGAACTGGGTGAAAGCAGTATTAACCGGGGTTAAGATGGCGCCCTACCAAAGTTACTTTATTGGAATACGTGGCTTTGCGAGCGAATATTCAAGAGCAGCTGCTGCGAGTCCCGTTCGCGCCTTCAGTAAATGGGGCTTTGCCGAATCCGAGCTTCAGATCAACAAGATCACGACCTACCCTGCGGAATCATTTTCATCAGTATCGCGTGAAAATTTGCTTAAGAAGTATATGTCGCAATCAAAAGGGGCACGCTTTCAGCTAATTAAATATCTAGAGCTTTGTAAATTTTCAATTTCTCGGCGACAGGCCCAGAGAGACTTAAAAAGTTTTTGTTGGATAAAAGCTTTTGGGACCACCAAAGGGCGATTTTACCTAGCCCGTGCCAATCATTTTGAGTAAATTGTAGTTATTCGGTGAAATCAATTTTTGGATCGTAACCAGAATCATTCAGGCTAAAAGTCATAGCTCCTCCGAATAAATTAATGTTGTATGAATTACTAAAAACCAAAGATGGGAAAGTGCCTCCATCCGTCCAATATAAAGTTCCTACCACATAGGTATGCTTGATTCCCTTGAAAGAATAGGCTGGATCATTATCAATCACGCTTATTTTCGTAAATTTGCTATCTGTCCCCGAAACATTTGCGCCTTTAAAAATAATCCCTGCATAATAGCCGATTAGGGTCAAATCGTTTACCAGAGACGAATCTTTCATGCGCAATTCATTCTCGCCATTCAAATTTACATTTGTAATGGTTGCAGTCGCTTCAATTATAGCTGCTAGCGGACCATAAAGATGTTGTCCGCCCTGGGTCGTTGTAATGCAGTTTACAGTTATATTTTCAAAATTGAGATTTTTAATTTGGCCTTTAATTGATTTAAAAATTCCACAAAGCCCCGTTCCATTTACGGTTATGTTTTTCAGGGTGTGTCCTTTGCCATCTAAGATTCCGGAAAAAGATTCGAATGAATCGATAGTGACGCCTTTTAGATCAATGTCATTTGCTAGTTCAAAACTAAAATCAGGGAACGCGCTTATATTTTGTAAATCACTCGCGACACTGATTGTGGGTGGAGGTCCAGCACGATATTCCACTTTGATTGCCGTGCTTATAACTGAACCATAGACATTTCTGGCTACGACCGAATAGGTGCCTGCGTCTGATTCTTTACCACTAGCTACCGCAAAAGACGCAGTGGTTGCTCCGCCAATTGGACTGCCATTTTTTGACCATTGATAGGTTGGGGCGGGATCGCCGGTTGCGCTTACGCTCAAAGAAAAAGGTCTGTTACTATAAACAAATGAATCTTGCGACTGACCTGTGATTTTCGGAAGAGTCTTAACCTGAACAGTAGTGCTTAGGTCAACTGAGCCAAGGCTATTGGATGCGGTTATTTTGTAGAGACCGGCTTCAGTTAATGGCCATACCTTTGATAAACTTGTGTTTGTCTGTCCCGCTAACAGAGTTCCATTAAAATACCACTGAAAGGTGGGAGCTGGATATCCATTAAATTTTGGAGACAATGCTAGTGTCGATCCTTCTAAAACATCATAATTAGCCTGGAGTGTGTCGGTAGCCATCGGTTTGTATCGGACAGTCACTTTGGCAGTGGTTGATTCTGTGGTACCTGCCAAATTATTTGCTACGATTTTATAGCTGGCCGTGGCGCTGGTAGTTATCGCATTTTCGGTGTATGTCAAAGATTTCTGATCGGTTGCAGCTCCGTCTTTGTACCAAACATAAGTGACATCAACGCCTTGAACTCCAGCGGTTAAGGAAAGATTTTTTCCAGCATCAATTTCAGTGTCAGCTGGATTTAAAGTAATTTGCGGCGGTGAAACAATCGTGACGTCAATATCCGAAGCTAAAGAAACTGCGCCTAAATCATTTTTTACGACTAAATTGTACTTTCCACTGTCGCTAGCTGCGGATACTTTCGTATAGGTAGAACTTGTGGCTCCGGCTATATCAACACCGCCTTTTTTCCATTGGAATTTAGGCAACGGATTGCCAGTGGCTCGCACTGTCAAAGTAAGCGTGTCTGTTACTTTAATTTTAATTGGATCTTTTGGAAAGCTAGTAATTTCAGGGGCAACCGGTTTTGGAGGTTTTGCAGTTACCGTTAAAATTATAGTATTTGATTTTATAGTTTTGACCTTATTGCGAATTATCGCCTGATATTGTCCACTGTCAGCCATAGTTAAAGCTGCGACGTCAATTTTGTTTGTTGAGGATCCAGGAATATCGACACCATTTTTCTGCCATTGAATTGTTGGGGTCGGAGTGCCTTTAAAATTCACTAGTATTGACCATGGCAGTTCTTCTTGAATGCTATCAGACAAAGCAAGGTCCGACGACAAAATGGGGGCTACAAGGACATTCACGTTAAATGTTGGCGACTTGTAACTCACAGATTCGTATTTTAAAATGAAATAATAGTTCCCATTGGTGTTTGGCTTGCCAGCTTGAATTTCGAGACTCAAATTTCCTGTTGAAAATACACTTGAATCTTTATACCAGGTGATTTCGGGATTTGAAGGAAAGTCACTTAGGTTCAATTCTAATTTGACCTTATCGTCTGGCATCAACTCTAAATTGTCGAAAAAAGATTTGTCTAATACAATACTGTTCCCGGTCCAGCGAACACCCACGCTAGGATTTGTAGAAACTGCGCTTTCAGAGCTTAAAAAATTTGGACTGACTGACTGAAAATGCGAATTACATCCAAAAGACGAAAAAATCATAAAATAAAGAAGTGCTTTCAGACTATTCATTAGTATTTTCCTGATTAATTTTAATTTTTGAAGAAACTAAAACGCTTTTATTTTCGCTAGCAAGGGGGTAGCCCACGATTCGACGGATAAGATGACCACCCTGTTGCGTATCTTTTATTTCAATTTCAGACTTTAAATCTATTTGATCCATTTGAAGGTAGCCAAGGCCTAATGCTTGACCAAAAATCATTTTACGATCTGATTTTAAATTTATAACAATGTCCGTTGCCTTTATTTCTGACATTTTAGATTCGCTTCCAAAACTCTCACCTACAACAAAACCAAGAATCAATGGATCTAATGTCGAATCGTCGGAAATAAAGACGCTAGAGTTATTAAATATGATTTTTCTTAATATTGAACCAGCTTCCAAGTGCCCAGCTAAAAAGCCCACTGACGTCAGTGCTGAATCCGTTGGCTGAATTGTTAAATGTGAGTTCTTAAATGTTAAGGAATCTATAATTCCAGAAAACTGGTTAAATAGTCCGCCATAATTTCCCGTTTTTTGATTGATATTCAAATTTGAAATCTGGTGGTTGTTTCCCCAAATTTCTCCCGAATAAGACGTGACTGGGTCCATGTTTTTATTCTGAAAATCAATATCACATTTTATTTCCAATATTCCTTGGCCGATACGAAGCGCATTTTCAAATTCGTCAGAGGTGCAAATTTGAAGTCTGTTAGTCTCGCTTACGGTTTTTGGCAAGGCCACCTTTTGATCAACTACAGCATTTGCCTTTAAGTAGTCTTCGGCCCAGTTATAGGCAGGTGAATCCTTTTCTTCAAGTTTGTCGCCTTGGGAAGGAACCAAGCCCGTTAGGCCTCGAATCGACTTTTTGGAGTGGCTTCGTTCGGCTTTAGAATGACCGCTGAAATTATTAAAAAGTAGAAAAAGACCACTCGACAAAACTGACAGCAAACCAATAAAATAAAATTTTCGTTTATTTCTCACAATTCCCCCAGTTATATTGTAGCAGCACTGGGCTGAATTCCCCAAATTTAATTTGAGGTGAGAATAGGCCAGTTCAAATCGCCTAGAGTTAATATTAGGTTTCAAAGCGATATCAATTTGCGACAAACTGGATGTCTGTTCTGTCTTGAGGCATCTATTCAGCAGATCTCAATATTATTTTGGTCATTTGGGCTAGGAATTTTTATCAAATTTTTTTCCACTTGAATTCACTAGACCCCAAGAATAGGCTCCTAAAAAAGGGGAGTTTTGTGACAATAAAAATCGGTTTTATATCGGCAGCTTTATTTTTAAGTATCGTGGGCCACGCTAGCGAAGAGTCATGCAAAGAAAAAGTTAGAATTGCTAACCAAGCATTTAATAGCGAAGATTTAAATGATTTACTTAATAAAGCCTCTGAAGCCGTCAAAGAATGTGAAAAAGCCAATGTACGGTCTTCACCAGCTTACGTAGTTCGCGGGTCAGCGTATTTAAAACTAAGGAAAACTAAAAACGCTTTAGCCGACTTTAAGAAGGCAAGTGCTATCGATCCAAAATCTGAAGTCATTCAAATTAATCTTTGCTCAGCTTATGCCGAGCTTAAAGATGTTAAAAATGCCAAGAAGGAATGCGGTAAATCTATGAAGGGATCAGCTTTTAAAGAGCAGGCTAAAAAGATCCTTAGTCAGGTGACTGGGTCTTAAGCATTAGTAGTCGTTTAAGACAGTTACCCTTGTGCAATGCCGTTATAAAAGTAAAAGTGACATTTAGCGACCAAGTAACTAGTATGCAGATAGTTGACGATTTTATGTCGCGGGGTCTGGCATGGTATTTAAAATTTTTGTATTCTTTTTATTTTCAAATCTTATAACCTGGGGTCAGGTTTTAGATCGGCCTCCGCAATTTGTTTTGATTTCATTTGATGGATCTAAAAATCCGGCATTCTGGAACGAAACGTTTATATTAAGTCAAAAATCTGGTGCTCAATTTTCCTTTTTCATCAGTGGTGTCTACTTTCTTCAGTCAAAAGATAGACTAAACTATCATCCACCTCAAAAAAGGGCGGGGAGTTCTGATATTGGATTTGCTGTTGACGATGTTAACGATATCGAAGCTCGAACGAAATATGTTTGGCGCGCATTGAATGAAACCCACCCGGCAATGGAAATAGGTTCTCACGTCAATGGACATTTTGACGGCACTGGATGGAACCATGAAGATTGGACTCAGGAATTTAATGAATTTTATCGTTTGGTAGGAAAAGTTTTTGAATTCTACCCAACCATGAATGCCC
>JAYTTH010000209.1:0-6933 GCA_043745515.1 Pseudobdellovibrionaceae bacterium
GATTTATTAGCCAATCGAAGTATAAAAAAATTGATTATTTCAGGCGTAAATCCTAATTCAGAAATTAAAGAAATTTTTCCATTGTGGGTTTTTTATCCAGAAGTCGATGAAAAAGACATAGTGCTTGAAAAGCGAAGTGAAACTACATTTGGTAATGCCACTCAAAGCTTGCCGCTTACTGAAATATTGAGCTGCCAAGATGTTATTCTGGTTACCTCGGCCCTGCATATGTACAGATCGAGACGTACTTTCCTAAAAGTCTTTCCTAAAATAATTGATATTAAATCCCATGCCTTAGTTCGTTTCAACGAATCCGACACTTGGGAAGAGCGATTTCAAGAGACCTTAAAATCGCTATTTTATTCCATATGGGCGTATTAGATTGAGATGCCCTGGCCTTAGCAAAAATGGATTGCTAGAAAACTTTGTTTAAAATATTTAAAGACTAGACGTAAAGCGAGTACGAAATCGTAACGTTTGTTCCGAAACCTATAGCATGGATATGTTTTGGATTCGTATTGAAACTTTAGGACGGAATATTACTGAGAATCTTGAATACACGTTTAAGATTTTTTTGATGATTTATTTGTCAATTCGCGCCGCCTTTTTAGATCGAACGCAAGGCTTTCGGCAAACCGTTTCCGTTTTGTCGACTCAGATTTATTTTACAGGCTGGCAAGCGATGCCCCTTATCTCGATTCTTGCCTTAGGAACCGGCGGAATTCTGGTCATACAAGGGATGAGCAATTTAACACTTCTTGGTGGAACCGAAATGATTGGGAATTTGATCGTTGTTGTTCTTGTTCGCGAAGTCGGGCCTTTGCTGACAGCACTTGTTGTTATCGCGCGAAGTGGAACGGCCGTTGCGACAGAAGTGGGAAACATGCGAGCCAATCGTGAAATTGAAGCTCTGGAATCTATGGGTATCAATCCCTTAAGTTTTATTGTGTTTCCTCGAATATTGGGCGGTATTGTAAGTGTTTTGTGCCTCGCTTTCTATTTTTTAGTAATTGCCATTTTTGGCGGGTATTTAATCACGCAGTTTTTCAATGACATTCCGTTTAGTTTTTACAGTGAAAGTGTTTTGCGTGCTTTTGGTAAAGAAGACGTGGTGATTTTTCTACTTAAAAATGGATTTAGCGGCGTGATTATTTTCGTTGTGTCGTGTTTTCAAGGGCTAAGTGTTCAAAAAAGTCCCCATGAAGTGCCGCAAGTGACGACTCAGGCGGTTGTTAAGAGTATAATTTATGTTACGGTCTTTAACCTTTCGGTAACTGCAGTTGTTTATCTGAACCAACTCAAACAATTAGGTGTTATATGATGGAATTACAAAGTCCAATCCCAATTATAAAGTCTTTGAAATTCGAAGGCGTGTTCTTTAAACATGACACCCAAGACCCAATTTTAACAAACGCCGATTTTGATTTTCCCAGCAACGAAAACGTACTGATACAGTCGGCGCAAGGGGCAGGTAAATCAACTTTGCTGCAAATATTGGGCGGACTGATAGTGCCCAAAGCAGGAAAATATTTTATTAACGATGCTAACGTTACGGATATGTCGTTTGAAGAATTTTTACCTTATAGATTGTCAATTGGTTACACGTTTGATTACGGCGGTTTAATAAATAATAGAACAATCTATGACAATTTAATGCTTCCTTTGATATACCACAAATTAGTTGATCATTCCGAAGCTCATCGTCGAGTGATGGAAGTGATTAAATTATTTGATTTAGAGAAATTCAAAGATGAAAGGCCAGCGCATATTCCAGGCCGAGTGCGCAAAATTGCCTGTTTATTGCGCCCAATGGTGTCTCATCCTCAAGTCTTGTTACTTGATGATCCTTCAGTGGGTTTAGGGCACGATACGAGTGTAAAATTTATTGAGCTAGTTGTGAAACACCGCGCTGAGCGTGGACTGAAACATGTTTTTATTTCTTCGTACGATGAAAAATTCATGAGCCATTTAACTCATATCACCGTTCATTTAGATAGTGGACTTTTGTACTATCATCAAGCGGACGGGAATAAGGCAGTAAACTTATGATGAAGGTTAAGTTTAATAAATTCGAGCGAGTGGCAGGACTGTTTGTCCTTTTTGCCATCGTCGGATGTTTTTTAATTGCCGCAAGTGTTGCAATTAAACAAGGTTGGTTTGAAAATAAAATCAAGTTCTATTCTGTTTTTGCAAACGCTGACGGCGTTCACGCAGGGACGACCGTTTTAATTGCTGGTTTGCGTGCAGGAATAGTAGAAGATGTTGAACTTCTTGGAAGTAATAAAATTTTAGTAAATTATTATGTATTAGGGAAGTTTCATGAACGAATTCGGGTTGATTCTAAGGTTCAATTGGTTCGCCCTTTTGTAATTGGTGATCGAGTACTTGAAATTTCAGTCGGCAGTCCTGAACAAAACATTGCTCTTGAGGCCACGGCACTTCAAGCAGAAGAGACAATGGACCTAATGACGTTACTAAGTGGTAAACGACTTGGGAATTCCCTTGAAAAAATGTCGGAGATGTTGGGGAATCTGGAATTTTTGATGCAAGCTTTTTTAGAAAAAAATAGAACTAAATCTATGATAAGTATTTTCGACAAATTAGATCCGCTCATGGGCAATATGAATGATATGTCCAAAGAAGTAATTCGTTTATCTTCTCAGCTCACCTACAAACAAAACTTAAAAAAGACATTGGCGCAAACAGCGGTTTTGACAAGAGAATTAAATGTCATTCTACCTGAATTAAATCGCCAAAATCCTGAACTTGCAAAAAATCTTGCGACGTTGACAAAGAGCCTATCTTCGATGACTCAAGATTTTAAATCAGTCACAACTATGATGAAAGACTATGGCCCAGAGATTCCGACGGTTGCTAGACGTGCACTAGAAGCCTTGGATGAGGCAACGGTTCTGATGAAAGCTATGCAAAAAAACTTCTTCTTACGGTCCTCGGTTCAAGAGGTAAACGAAGAAGAAACAGCTGAAGTCGATCAGGGCACTAGAAAGCCTGCGCGATCTAAAAAGCGAAAGCCTTAGTCAAAAGCGTTAAATGAGTTGAAAATGCCGCCGTCCTTTGGAGTTAAAATCCGCTTGCGTTAAAGTAGTGCTTTAATTAATCTAGGCCATGGTTCTTTTTTTATTCAAGAAACTAGTTTTGTCTAAACGTGCCGGAAATTTAGTTCGTCGAATATCACGGCTGTCGATGGTAAGCATCGGAGTGTCTACTTTCGCCTTTTTGCTAATTATTTTTATTATGAACGGGATGAATCAAAGTATCGAGTCGCGAGTTATTTCTTTGGAAGCGCATTTAACCGTGCTTCCTAAATCACGGGTGAGTATAAAGGAAATTGAAATAGATCCATTGGTGACTAAAATCAAAGAACTTCCCATCGAGCGTTTTTCTTATTTTGATACTCAGGATGTGATTGTCCGAACAATGGATGGTCAGTTCAAAGGCGCCATTGCACAGGGGTTTGTTAGAAAAAGTTTTGAGAATTTGAATCAAAAAATTAAAGAACAAAACGAAAAACACCTAAAACATAATTTTAGCACAGACCCTCCGATGTGGCAGGAAATGGACATACCAGAGGCCAATGAAATTCTAATTGGTGTGGATTTGGCGCGCAGTCTTGGGGTTTTTGAAGGCGATTTTTTAATGGTATTACCGCCAGAGAGTCTGCTATTGGCTTCGGGCGAATCTCCGGTGTTTGAAAAGGTGAAAATTAAAAAAATACTTTCAACAAATTTAGCGGATTTGGATTCGCAATATGTTTTCTATATGCGCGATTTAACGTTAGCGTCTTTGAAAAATTCCTTAAGTCGCCAAGTAGGCATTGAAATTTGGTTAAAAGATGCGATGACGTCTGGTGCCTATCAGGACATGCTGAACGATTGGCTTACAGATACTAAAAATGATGGAAAAAAAGGCATAACCGGCTGGACTATTCAGACTTGGATGGATCGAAATTCTGCTCTTTTTTACGCGTTGAAACTTGAAAAGTTCATGATTGGATTGTTTTTAGGGCTTGCTGGCCTGATTGCTTCGTTTTCTATTTTAACGGTGCTTGCGCTTTTGATCTCACAAAAAAAACGAGATATTGCCATGCTTAGAACTTTGGGTCTTTCGCAAAAAATGGCAGTTCGTTATTTTATCCAAATTGGTGTCAGTTTATCATTTGTTGGAGTTTCAATAGGTGCTGTCCTGGGTTTGTTAGTAGGCTATGGGCTAGAGCGATATCCTGTTAATGTCTTACCCGATATTTATTATGATTCAACGATTCCGGCACGGGTGAGTTTGTTTTTGTTTTTTGCTGTCGTCGCAGTTTCGTTGCTGGTTGCTTTTTTAGGATCGTATTTGCCTACTAAAACAATCGAAAAAATTTCTCCGGCTGAAATATTGCGGATGAAAAATTAGTTTTTTCATCCTGTTGAATTAAACAGATACTTGAAAATCGCGAAGTGTTTCATTAAGCGATGTTTTTAAATCTGTACTGGGTTTTCGTTGTCCAATTATCAGAGCGCAATTGACTCCAAACTCACCCGCAGCAAATTTTTTAGTCAAAGTTCCTGGGATCACAACAGAATTTTTTGGAACAAAAGCTTTGTATTCTTTAGGGGTCGGGCTGGTTACATCTAAAATTTTTGTGCTCGATGTGATTGTGACTCCAGCTCCGATAACGGCACCTTCTTCAATCATAGCACCTTCGACGATAATGCAGCGTGAGCCGACGAATACATTGTCTTCAATAATTACAGGTTGGGCCTGTGTAGGCTCTAAGACACCGCCTATTCCAACTCCGCCTGATAAGTGAACATTTTTTCCAATCTGAGCGCAGGATCCGACTGTCGCCCAGGTGTCTACCATGGTGCCTGAATCTACAAAAGCGCCGATGTTGACATAAGACGGCATCAAAATACAACTTGTGTTTACAAACGATCCATAGCGGGCAATTGCGGGTGGAACGACGCGAACGCCTTCAGCCCCGGTCCATTTTTTTGGAGGTATTTTGTCATAATAGTTAAACTCACTTGCTTCCATAAGCTGCATTTTTTGAATTCTGAAAAATTGCAAGATTGCTTTTTTGACCCACTCGTTAGTCTTCCAAGACTGTGCTCCAGTAGCGCCTGGAATTTTTTCTGCTACTCGCAATTTGCCTTGATCAAGCAATTGAATGACATCTTTAATAGCCGATAAATCGTCTGGATGTAAATCGGCGATTGCCAAACCTGCCTTTAGGTCTTTGTCGATGCGATTGATTGCGGTTTCTAAGATCATTTTTTAGTCCTTTTTTGAGTTTCCTTTAAGGAAGCAAGCAGCGCAGGAACATGGATTTCGTTGATTTTAGCAAAATCAATATCGCGCTGAATTTCAAATGTAATTGTCGAGATACTTCT
This sequence comes from Pseudobdellovibrionaceae bacterium, assembly GCA_043745515.1. GTDB lineage: Bacteria > Bdellovibrionota > Bdellovibrionia > Bdellovibrionales > Bdellovibrionaceae > UBA2316. Next base: position 5,397 of record JAYTTH010000209.1, read on the forward strand.
TTCTTTTCCAGTATAGGTGCCCAAACTTCCCGGCGTCGGGTACCCAATATCGGGTTCGATTGAATAGTCTGTGAAGGATTTTAAAATATCGGCTTCAGGTTCGCAGCCAGGGCCGTTAATGTTAATCATCGGGTTCCAAGAATGAAGGCTGATGATGATATCAAATTCCGTTTTATCGAGTAATTGCGCTAAGGCCTTATTTTCAGGTTCGCTCAAAGCCGATTTCCCTGGAAAATAGCGTTCTGTTTTAAATTCTGCTGTCCAATCTTTCGTAGGTAGGTTTCGATTAAGATCCACTCCTGACGAGTTGGTACGTTTTGCATTCAAGATTCCTTCTGGGTTAAATTCAGGAATCACGGTGACTTGTAATTTTAAATCAAAGTTACGAATCAAAGCGGCCAGCACGCCTTGGGCCGCTACAACGCCTTCGGGTTCATCGCCGTGGACGCCCCCGATAATCAGTGCCTGTGGTCCTGAGTCCCCAAAGGTGTATTTAAATATAGGTAGCTGTTTTTGAGTGCGGGCAAATAATTCCATTTTCACAATAAGTCCCTATGATAGTCGTTCTAAAAGCCGTAAAAATCTAATACAAACAAAGCTTTTGTAAATTAATGACTCTTGCTCGAAAACTCAATATCAATTTTGCTTCAAAAAACGAAAAAACATTCCTTTATTGCCTAATAGGGAAAGCAGAACTAGTCTGTGGCCTTTCCTCGAGGGAGCAGGCGTTATGCAGGATCAGAAAAGTCAGCTAAATCAGTTTTTAGCCTATAAAAACGGCCTATTGCATTTCTTTGACGGGACCAGAGAACTATCGTTGGCCGCTGTTGTTGAAAATTATCAGGGACCCATTTTTTTTTACAGTTTGAATTTTATAAAATCTCGGGCCATTAAAATGCAGGCAGCCTTAAAAGGTGTGCGAATGTTTTACGCAATGAAAGCCAACGCGCACACTCAAGTTTTGAGTGTGTTTAAAGATCAAGAAATAGGGATTGATGTTGTGAGCGGCGGTGAAATAATACACGCCATTAAATGCGGCTTTGAATACAAAAATCTAGTGTATAGCGGCGTTGGGAAAACTAAAAAGGAACTTGAACTGGCCATCTCAAATGAAATCTACCAGATCAATGTAGAAAGCATTCCTGAACTTCAGCGAATTGCGGAAATAGCAGCACATCTAAAGAAAAAAGCAAATGTAGCGTTTCGGATCAACCCAGATATTAGTATAAAATCGCATCCGTATATCGCTACTGGTTTAAAGGACAATAAGTTTGGAATTGATACAGGCCAGCTGGGCGATGTGTTGGCAGTAGCCAAAAATTACTCTGAATATTTGTCGGTAAAAGGACTGTCGCTGCATTTGGGTTCCCAGATGATGGAGTTTGATAGTCTCAAAGACTCATTAGCTAAACTGAAACCTTTGTTTTTTAAGGTAAGAGCGGAATTTCCAGAGTGCAATCGATTTGATTTTGGGGGCGGTTTAGGTGTTCATTATGAAAAGCAGGATTTAATGGCTGAAGAAAAACTCCTTGCTGAG
>JAYTTH010000210.1:0-1901 GCA_043745515.1 Pseudobdellovibrionaceae bacterium
TCCATAGAACCATCGCCCCTTATACTTGAGTGAGTTTTGCTAAGCCGCTACGAATCGAGTCTTCGACAGAAATTTCATTTGGTAAATCTTTGACGTAGTCATCCACCAATTGGGGCTTGAATCCCAAATTGATCAGTGCTGAGGAAACTTGTTGCTTAGAACCAGAAGTGTCTGCCACTTTGCTTGCAACGCGAACCAGTTTACCTTTTAAGCTTAAAATAATTTGTTCCGCTGTTTTTTTACCAACACGAGGTAACTGCGAAATCGCTTTGGCATTTGAGCTTTCAATATAATCCACTAATTTTTCGTACGGAGCCCCTGATAAAATACCAAGAGCTGATTTTGGCCCCACTCCATTGACTTTAAGCAAAGATAAAAACAGATTTTTTTCTTCGCGATATTGAAAACCAAATAGCTGGATTATATCTTCACGAACATGCGTGTAGATCCATAAAGACAAACCTTTTCCGGCCGTTTCAGAAATTTGTGCAATGGTTTGCGACGAACAATAGATTTCATAACCAACGCCTTGAACGTCCAATACTACATAATCAGGCTGAAGTTCCGTGATTTCGCCTCGTAAATATCCTATCATGAATTTCCTTCCTTTGCTGACGCTTGACGAATAGCTCGCTCCATCCTGTGCATTAAATGATAATGGTACGCAAGAGCCAGCGCGTCCGATGCATCTAGAAAATCAAAATGCCCAATATTCAAAACAAACTTTAAAACCTCGGCCACTTGAATCTTATCCGAAGCACCTGAACCTGTAACCGATTTTTTCACTTCGCGGGGCGAGTATTCAAAAATAGGGCAACGGAATTCCATCGCCTTAGCAATACAAATCCCTCGCGCGTGGCCCAGTTTAAACGCAGAATCTGGGTTTTTTCCTAAAAATAACTTTTCAACTACGACAGTATCCGGTTGATATTTTTTTAATAAATGATCCAAATTCTGCGACAAAAGCAAAAGACGATCGTTAAATGGCAAATTTCCTGATTTTAGCTGGATGATTCCGTGGGACACAGCCCGTGGTTTTTCCTTAGATGTATCTAAAACACCAAAACCTGTAATTTGCGAGCCAGGGTCAATTCCCAGAACTATGGACATGATTGGATTGAATCACCACATCTCTTTTTTGGCAAAAGCCTTGAAAGAAATAGGACGGAGTGTAGTATAAATAAATGGCAGTATATTCCAAAGAGGTCATAGAAAAGTATCGAGGTGTATTAAAAAAGACACCCGATTCCCAAGTGTTTGCCCCTTTAGCCGAAGCTTATCGCGAAAACGGTGAATTGGATATCGCCGAAAAAGTATGCAAAGAGGGCCTTCGAAAGCACCCAGCTCATACCAGCGCTTGGGTGGTCTTAGGAAAAATATTAAAAGATAAAAAAAATTGGGACGAAGCCTTAAAAGCGCTCTATCAAGCATTAAAATTATCTGGCAGCAATATTTTAGCTCATCAGCTAATTGGCGAGATTTATCTTGAAAAAAGGGACACGACCGCGGCAATGAAGTCGTTTAAAATGGTGCTTTTATTAAACCCGCACAACCAAAAGGTAAAAAAAATACTGGAACGCATCGAAAGTATGTCAGCGCGCGATTATCAAGACGATTTATTTGAATTTAAAAAGTTGTCAATTTCACAAGACTCCTCGCCGTCGGGTATGATTTTAGAATCCACACGAAGCCAAATCATCGAGCCCAACAAATTGGAAGCCGAACAAACCTACCAACGAACGCTTCAACGAATTATTTCCCTGATCGACGCGTTTATCGCTAGAAATCAGCTCAAACAGGCCAAAATACTGCTTGAAAACAGTCTCAAAGATTACCCTGAAGACAAAGATTTAGCGTACCGCCAAAAGGTTCTCAAAGCCCGAAGCCAACCCAGTTTTATT
>JAYTTH010000211.1:0-1895 GCA_043745515.1 Pseudobdellovibrionaceae bacterium
TAAAAAAAAAACGTCCGGAAAAAAAGAGGATCAGATTTACGACGATACCTTGGGAATTAGGCCGGGTTTGCTACTGTATGGATATGCGCCAAAAATGAATTTTAAAAACGATTTTCAGCAGCAAGTAAAGCCAGTTATGTCGTTGAAATCGCATTTGAGCGATATTCGTTTCGTGTCTAAAGGTGGCGGTGTTTCCTATTCACACACTTGGATTGCCAAAAAAGATTCGGTAATTGGTATTGTACCGATTGGGTATGCAGATGGAGTTCATCGGGGGCTCTCTAACAAAGGTCTTGTCGGTGTTCATGGCAAACTAGTTCCAATTGTGGGCAATATTTGCATGGACTATCTAATGATTGATCTGACGACTGTTATGAATTTAAAAATTGAAAAAAATGATGAGGTAACCCTATTTGGTTACTCGAATATATTGGGCTACAAGCAAACGGCCAATGAATACGCGTCTCTAATTGGGACAATCCCTTGGGAAATTTTGACCAGCATGAGCATTAGAGTGCCCCGGGTTATTGTCGAGTCTAGCACCTAGAAAAAGGAATTTAATTTTTTAACTGGTAACTGTTACAATAAACAAAAGGCTAATTCTGAAAATGCCGGTGTTACTAGAGAGGTTTCATTTGAAATACATCATTAAGGTTTTTGTTAGTTTTTGTTTGATGATCCAATTTTGTTATGGTGAACAGAAATTGGCTTATCAAACCGATGGATTTCAGGCGATGACCTTGTTTATGCAAACACAGCCTACGTTGGACGAAACAGCAAAGATGCTGGCATTAAATAGAATGGATGCCGACTTACTAAAGGCAATGCGTCGAATTATGAAAGAGCATAGTCTGGTCGGATCGACTCTCGTTGCTGCAATCGAAGTTAAAGGGAACAAGATTTCGATAGAAGGACTAAAAAAGCCAATTTATTTAGGGAACTCAAAAACTATTGAACTTTCCTATGATGGTGAAAAAATTGCGCTTAGTAAGCCTCAAGACTTTGAGCAGATTTATAAAGATCTGGAAATTTTTTTTAGACAGAGAAAAATAGACACTGTATTGAACGAAAAGGCCGATATTCTACCAATTTCAAAATTTTTATTAAAAAAATTGATTGTCGGCGATCAAGCCATGGCTGTTGTTGATCCACTTTCTATAATTTTATGGATGCTTGCCATTGCTGCGGCTAGTGCACTTATCGGTTACACAATGAATATGTTTATTCCCAAAAAGGATGAGTCCTGGAAGCTGAAATGGCCGTTTAATCTTGATAGTTTGGGTAAAAACCTTGATATAAAATGTCAGGATGGAAGGTTTAGTATTATCAATGGCAAAGAAACAATAAATTTTTTATATGAAGAAAATGCCATTGCAAATGGTAGAGTTGCTACGAATGGAGAAAATCTATCATTGTTTCCCGGCTACACAATAAGCTATTCAAATTCTAAAGATAAAGCATTTGGTAAATTTTCTTATGATTTAAATACGCAAGAAGTGGTTGCCCCCATTGGTCGATTTACCGACCCGTTTTATACTTCCGATCGAAAAGATACACTAATTGAAGTTGCAAAAGTAGTTCTTGGCGCGGACGGAAAGCGAAAATTATGTCAGGGCGATGAATTCGTTGGTGGAAATAAGGACACGTTCAAAGAACTAGTCACCTACTACAACAAGCTTCGCAATGATCAGGATAAACTACTTTCGGACCATCTTCGCAAAATGGACTCCCTTCAAAAAGGCGATCGAGTCAAATAACCCAATATTATTACGTCACAGACATTAAAAAACAAAGTCAAACGTACAGCCTAGCTTTCGCCCGGCTCTGGGCTCGGCTAGTTGTAAATAAATAGCGAAAAATATAACATTAACTATGGTAACCGCCGTAAAAAGTTT
>JAYTTH010000212.1:0-6817 GCA_043745515.1 Pseudobdellovibrionaceae bacterium
GTCGAAATCGACGCTACCAGTGGCGCCATTATAGAGATATTCAAAGGCTGGATAAAACTGCTCGTTCGACGACGTCCAAAACCAAGTGTCTCCCAAAACACCTTCCGGTCGCTGATACCCTTGAGCGCTAAAATTAAACTGGTTATTAAATATGGTAAGTTTAGAACATCCGACCAAACCTTCGCACGTCTCCACGATGCCTTTGGCGCCAAGGCTCATAGATAACCTCGCAAACTCATAAGCGGTTGGCAAATGAGCCTTATTTTTTCCGTGCCTGGTTTCGCAAATGTCCATACCAGATTCTTGAAAGTTAAGTGCTCCTTGCCGATGCATCGCTATCGGTTTTCCATTTTCATCTCTTTCAAGATCTGGAAAAAATAGAGGGAGTGGGCCAACTCGCTGCGCTTCAAACTCAGCGTCGAGTTGATTTCGCAGCGATTGGCACTCCGCCTTAGTTAAACCTAAACATAACGGCTTGGCCGCATGTGCGTTTGCTGTGGCGAATAGGATGACGCCAGCAAAAATCAAACAGCTTCTATAAATTGAATTAACCTTAACTAAGAAATTTTTCATATTTACTGTCTCTACTTTCTCTAATTGTCTATTCATAATTTATGCTCCTAGAATTACTTTGTATTAAAAGTCTAACCACTTACAAACAGCTGCCGTTCGCGATTACGCTAATAAAAAAATTAAAATTCAATTTCGTATTTAACTTCCTTCATCATATTCTCAAAAGAAGGGCTACTACACACTTCGGGATGAACAACATCGTTTGCGCGATCTCCCCCAGCTTCAATTCTTTTATTTTCCATATCGATAAGATCTGCTACCGCTGAACCAAAAGGATATATTATCTCCCCTTTTTTATTCTTGGTGGAATCAAGATCGCCGAAGTGATGTGCAAACTCATGCGCAAGCAATCCATAAATCACGCTCTCCGGGATTGAAAGGCCTAGATCATCCACAATTTTTTCTGGGTTGAGGCAAACAACAGAGCCTTTTTTAAATCCTGATGTTGCCGCTCGCAATATACCATCTTTATCAACGCATTTTTTGCTAAATATAAACTTGGATTCCATCACATCGGCGACAATATCGTTAGCTTGCATTTTTTGAAGAGTTGCGCTTACCAAAGAATTTGCGTAGTTTGACATTGGCATATCCTTTAAAATCAAAGCTAACCTGCCTCGTAACATTGAATCGGATAGGCCTAGTTCAACTGCATGAATGAGACATTCGCGATTTCTACTTGCGAGTGCCTTTTGGAGATTAACCGCATCACCACCTCCACCTGTTTCTGTGCCAGAAATTTCTGTCAGCTGAGCCTGTGTATTCACTAATTTGAAAGCATCTTCGTTCTTTGATTTTTTGTTATTAGAGCAACTCGTGCCTATGCTCATAAAAGCCAAAATGCAGATTGTATATTTTATATTTATCATTACTTCTTCTCCTTTAAAATTTTATTAGAAATTGGATAAAGTTGGATGGCTAAATTATAAACTCGAGTTTGTTTGCCATCCTCCAAGAATGCCGACATTTTACGGCGAAATTCAGTAATCAATTTTCTCGCTTCAGGCAAGTTATCTTGATTGATACACATGGTTATTGCTGTAATGTCTTTTTCTTCCTGTGGGCAATTATCTACAGCATCCAATGCTTTAGTTAAAAATTGTCTCTGCAGTGATTTATGCGCTGAACTTGTGATCCCTGGAGAAAAATTTGTCAGATTTAAATCTGATTTTTGCAGTCTACCCTTTACCTCTACCAATAACTCGAGACGCTTTAAACGCTCAATAGCTGCAAAAGCTTCCGTTGCAGTGATGCCAAGTTGCTTGGCTATTATTGCAGATGATGGATTAAAGTTTTCTGAGCTGGCAAGTTCTAAGATAGCAATATGGTACCAATCACTCATGGAATGAAAAACATCCATCGCCATTTCTACATAGTTATCATGACTATCAAAGTTTTTTGATTTTTTACCAACTAGCTTTTCTTGCACATCTGGTGATGCACCTAAAGCGCTACACATTTTAAGAATTATTTTTGTTGAGGCATTCCGCTTGCCAGAGAGAAATTGAGATAGAGTTGAAGGATCTGTCTTTAATAGTCTTGCAAAGGCGCGCAAAGAGTATTTTGGATTTTTATGACATCGCCGAGTGAACTCGCGTTGTAGCCAAAGTGAAAAGGGAGACGAGGGCGCACTCGCTGTCTTCTTCTCACTAGATACATTCTTATATTCAACGCCTTCAATCTTCATGAGGCGCTTTATAACCATGGCCCCCGTCATTTACAAGCTATTTGCCACAATGTGTGGCATTTTTTTGCCACATTTTTTAGATCATCCTGAGCGCTTCCACAGTCTCACCCGGAGAGCCTAGGGGCTGCTTGTTTAGGGGAGTCAGATAAACGTGAAGCACTAATGCGACGGCGACAGCATAGTTGCATTTTAGTTTATTCATACTGATAGCGATCCCTCGAAAGAGTTTGTACCGATAAGAATATGCAGTTGTTCTGGTTCAGCGGGATATTTATTTTTTTGGGTTCAAGAATCTTGCATACTATCAAAGCCTGCGGCTCATACCAACATTAGACTTGGACCAATTTAAACCGGCCAAATGAAATTGACAAAATTTCTACCGCTCCAATTAAAATAAAAGAGGACACAATAAAACCAGCACTCCTAGATGCCTGGTACGCAGCGAACCGCCATTCTGAACTTCGTCCAGTAGTGCAGAACGTAGCGACTTTGTGGTAAGATAAAACCTACTGAACCATCCAAGTAGTAAACATTGTCGATATTTCCTGAAAAGGCAGAGGACGACCAAAACATATTATTACCCAATTCACCAACTGGGTGCCGATATCCAGCGAAGCTATAATAGAAAAAATCAGGGGTGATGCCATCATCTTTTACTGCGTAAATTTGGTCGCATTTATTGTCCGAACTATCGCATGAATCCACGATACCTTTTGCGCCACAATTTTCGCCCACAGCAACAGTTGAACAGTTTCTAGCTGCAAGTTTTGCCAACTCTCGCGCACTTGGAAGATGGGCTGGCTGCGCAATATTTTTCGAATCTACGCAATATCTAAAAGCCTCGGCTTGAGACATCGCAATTACACTACCATCAGCGTTCTTAGCAAGATCGAGAACGGTGGATTCTGAGGCCGAAGCTGAGATGTTAAATAACAAAGCAGTCGCTAAAATTAAAAAGTTTAAATTTTTCATAAAGTTCCTTTTCAGTTAGTCAGTCGAAAAATTTATACCACGCAGCAATGTCTCTTTACAAGCTATTTGCCACAATGTGTGGCATTTTTTTGCCACATTTTTTAGGTGGCTCTGAATGCCCACATAAACTCCTCATACCCAATCCCTCACAAGGCTTAAAAAAAATCAATCCCCCGGGCATGGAGGGGAATTCTGTGCGCTATTTATGTTTAATAGAGAGAAGCCAATTGAACGCATCTTAGTAAACTACTTTGCAGCCAAATCCTGCCTCAAGCTCGAGAGAGTCGAATTCATGCACGCCAGACATTACCTCGCAGCTGATAGGTTTTACAGCAACACGCATTTCGAGTTTGCTGATTTTTGTGGAAATCATCACTTTATTGCCCTGGTAGCTTATGGAGCATTTAATTTCATTATATTCGTATTTATTATCATCTACATGTTTTACGCATACAACAACGTCAGTTTCTGAATATACCTATTAGCTTCGACATTTGATGCACTTGGGTTTTACCCAGCAATTACTCAGCTATATCCAAGTTTTGATAGAGTAAAATGCATAAACTATACTCATGAGATTTACTTCTATTCGTTTGATATCAATAAGCGCAAGAGCTAATGATTGGCCCTATGAAATTCATGCTCATTTTTGCCTTGGTCAGCGGATCACGCTACGATTAATTTTATCTATGGGTATGATATGCAAATAAAATTTGTATTTTTGCTTCGACAATTATAGTTTCCTATCCGAAAGGCGGTCGTATGAAAAAGGTAATCTGTTTTCGAATTGGAATTTTGATGGTGATGGCATTCACTTCCACTTTGGCCGTGGCCTCGGGGTCATTTGATAGTCTATGTGACTATAGTAATCCTTTAGAATCCAAGGTCACTTACAATTCCAATCGAAGTATCTATGTCTGTAGCTGGAACTATGCGGTTTATATTACTGATCGACAGGCGTTGGAAGGGGCGATTCTCGTCAATACAAATAAAGCGAATGTAGTTTGCCCTTCAGGTTTCATAGAAGGTGGCCCACGGCGATATCGCATTTACCCGAGTGCATCTACCTCCGTTATTTCAACCTATCGGTGCAAATAGCAATTATCGGACGCAAAATTTTTTTTGGCCAACGCCGCCGATTTTTCCAGTCAGGTGAACTCGGCGAGAGGCAAAAGTGGCGGGCAGAAATAGTCCATTTTCCAATGTGAACGTCCTATCTCAGGGGCTCACTCTATAACACTGCCCTAGGAAGCCTCATGATTCACAGGAGCTGCGCTTAACTGGCCCAGCTCCTATTTTTTTGTTTTATTGCGCTTCAAAAACCTAAGCTTAATTGATAAGCGGCATGTCCAATGACCGCTCCAGCCTTAAGGTTAAAAAACATCCACTCTGGGATTCGAATAAATTACATCGCCAACAGTAAAAAGCTTATGCCAAAGCGGCTAGAGCGATTGCCATCGGTGGAATTTTTTTACCAAAACGCTCTCAAATCAAAAATATTAGCAGCTCAGCCCTTTTAATTGGATTCTAGTCAAATAGGCTCAATTTGACAATATGCGTTATATTTAGTAGCTTAGCACCCTCTACAGAAGGGGCTATATGGAATTTCTAGTTTACCGAGACATCGCTTCCATTGCATACGTTAGATGCATAAGCCCCATTCCTGGCACCTCCGTCAATGCAGAAGGAGCCGGATTCTCAATAGGCTCGGCCAAAGCAAAATGCCGCTCAGAAGCCATTGAAAGAAGTTTTGTTCGAGATTTACCAGAAAAAAACCTAGTTCTTGGAATTGCCGCACACCCGATTGAGGCCAGTGCCATCGAAAATGCTTTTTGCGAAACGCTGGAAACCTTGATGCTCGAAAAATTAAAACAAAAAGCTTTTAATGGCATCCCTCTTTGGCATGGATCGAAAAAACTTTGGATTGGCCGCATTAATAAACGCTGGATTACTCTTTTTATTTTTCCACATGATGGTGCGCTCTCCGCCGTAGGCTGTGTCAGCAGAAAAGTATTCAAATCTATATTAAAATCATGGTCGGAATACAGGAATCTGAAAATATATAAACCAAGCGCCAGGGAGCTACCCCGATACACAAGAGCAAATAGGATTTTGGGGAGCCATAGAATATCTCAGCTAAGGATAAACTTTTCATTTCGAGAAAATTTCATTCCCACAGAAGCAAAACTCAATTCAGTAAAATTCCAGAATCACTTTGTTAGTTATTTCTTAAAGGAGAAACGCGTATGAAAAAACTGTATGGAGCCATTGGATCAATCGCATTATTATTCTCTATGCCCAGCCTAGCTGCTGTGATGGTAGAAAAAGCGGAAAAAACACCGCAGGAAAAACAGATGAAAGAAGAAAAGAAGTTACCTGCCGATAAAACAGAAATCGGTAGCCAGCCAAAAGCAGATGCTAAGGCTCCTATTTGTTTTACGGGCGGTTAATTACTATGAACAAGGCGATATATTTAATATTAATCGCCTTTGTTATCTTTATACTTTTGATGGTTAGGAACCAAGGAATGAAAAATAACTCAATGATTAAAATTGCCTTAACGGGAGATATCCCGCAGGGCAATTTATCGCCAGAAGATATTTCAACCATTCCCCTTTATCATCTGCACCACAATCTCTGGGATACTCTCATAACTACAGATAAATCCGAGGGCGTAGCCAGATCATTTTCATTGAGCAATGACGCAAAAACATATTTTTTTGAACTAAGCCCAGACGCAAAATTTAGTAATGGTCGAAGCATCCTGGCAAGCGATGTAAAGTTAGCCTTTGAACGCCTTATAAAAAAAGAAGAGAACGGGCATATTAACGCAAAATCCGTAATTGACTCAATTGAAGTAAAATCCGAGCGTAAGATCGAAATCCATTTAAAAAAGCCCATCCCATCATTTTTATTTCTGCTCTCCACTCCCGAATTTGGCATTGTGCCACATGAAGCCGTTGATAAAAACGGCAATGTAATTAGCTTAAACATCACAAGTGGTGCATACGTTGCCAAAGAAGTAAGTTTTGAAAAACAAGAAATAATTTTGGAAAAAAATCCATACTTCCGCAGATTTTCTAAATCTTCCCCAGAACGAGTGCAGATTTCTTTGCTTGGATCAATGGATAACTTTTCCGAAGTAATTAAAAAATCGTACGATTTTATAGAAATCAGAAGTTCTGATGCCGCAGGTTACGCACCTATAGCAGAAGCTGAGGGTTATAGTGTTAATACTACGGCTCCCTCTATCTCTGTATTCCTAGCAGCCAACTTTAAAATTCTTGATCCTGGAGCCGCACGCCTAATTAGTAGAGCATTTCAAGAAAATTTTAACTTCTCAAACATGCTAGAAGTGCGCTCGGAACAGTTTTTTCCACCTAAAACATTTGGAAGTTTAAAACAAATCCCCGAATTAGAAAAAGCAGCCGCAAATAAGCTGCCAAATGAAATCGTCATTCGTTCGAGTAGAAAAACTGGTGCTCTTGTTGATGAAATCGTGCGCGTTTTTTCACGCCTTGGTGCAACGGTTCGATTCATTGATTGGAATAGAAAAGAAACTTTCCATTATATTTTTATGGGCCA